>NZ_CP133720.1:3756441-3912882 GCF_031326225.1 Undibacterium cyanobacteriorum
TCGACAAAGCAAAAAAAGAAGGTCGATGACAAAGAGGAAAATGAGAAAAGAAAGTCACTAACGTGAACAGCGCAATCGAACAAATCAATCTTCTCGACGCAATCAATGTGCTTGGAAAAATTAGTATCGTCTTAGCCATTGCATTTGCTTTGCAAGGATTTGTTCGATTTAGTTCCGCGGATAGGCGCGCTTTGATCGTCAAAATATCCCTCATTTATCTTTGCCTGGCGCCGTTCTTGATCATCAAGGATTGGGGACTGAGCCATCAAATTCAGCTGCAAGCACCTTTCATACTCTCGGCGATCAGCGACCGAGCGATGGATATTCCAGCCTTACCTCAATTAGCTTACCAAGCCAGTGAAAATCCCAACACCGAAACATCTTTCTCTGCAGTGGGCTGGCTCTTAGCAATATATGCCCTCATCGCCAGCTTGCTGTTACTGCAGCGGCTGTACTCTCTCTATCGACTCGTTCGATCGCAAGACAAGCTACCCCATTCAATGGGTGCGGAATTTCGACTTGAGCGGCATTACCTTTGGACTGATCGATTACATCAATTAAGCGCACAATTTGGTATCTCCAGTCCGGTTCAACTATCTATTTCTGACTCCATATCGTCGCCAATCAGTTGGGGAATTTGGCGCCATACGATCGTCATCGATATCAACAGTTTTCAGAATCAAAGTCCCGACGATATTCTTAGACACGAGCTCGCTCACATCGTCAATCGCGACTGGCCAAGCATGATTGCCATGCGAATGGTATGCGCGCTCTATTGGTTTCATCCTTTGGTATGGCTACTCCAGCGTCAATTCCTGTATCAAATGGAGTGCGCCGCGGATAACACAGTGCTTCGGATGGGGAGTCGCGCCTCGGATTATGCACAGACTTTGATCGATGTTTCTCGCGCAGCCGAATCCCGCAAACACATGGCGATGCAAATCGCATCAGAAGGGCAAAGCTTGTATCAACGCATTGTCAATATCCTCAACCCGGAACAAGTCCGAACGCCCGTGACCAGACGTGATTGGTGGATTGGTATTGCACTCACCGGTCTGATTTTGTTTTGCAGTGCATCCTTTAGTATCGTAGGTGAACAAGTGCAATGGCCACGACAACTCTTCGAAAATAGTTTGGCTCACAAAGCCGCACCAAATAGAGTCGCAAGCGAAGTCATTCATCAACTGGAAGCCTTGAACGATACAGATTTCCATGCACTCGCGAGTGCAATGCGCAGCCGCAATTTCGAAGATAGGCACGCAAAAAAACCAGGTAGTTTCAAACAAAGGCAGGCCATTCCTATTCTCATCTTAGCTTTGCACGATGAAGAACCAGTCATTCGACAACTAGCACTCTGGGGATTAAGCGAAATGCGGTTTTACGAAACACTCCCAGTCATTGCCATCCTCTTGAAAGATCAAGATGCTTTAGTACGCGCCGAAGCAGTCGGTGCCATTGGCGACTTTGGAGAAAAGGAATGGGCCTCCAAGATCTTGCCGCTCCTTTCTGATTCATCACCTGTGGTGCGAGAACGCGTTGCTCATGCGCTGGGGGATCTCAATGATCCACGCACACTCAGAGCATTAGAAGAAGCGCTGCATGATCAACGCAATCATGCACATCCTAGGGTGATGAACGAGCTTCGTTGGGCTCTTCAAGAAATTCAGCATTAGGATTTGCAAATCGACTTCGACTTCAAACGATCGCCTTTTTCGAAAAATTGCCCACTTCTCACAGCCCTGTAGAGAGTCGCCATCAGCAAATTTCGTCGTCTTCTACCAAGTCAGTATAGTTTTCTAGAATGCCGTCAAGGTCGCAGCGTGACGATAAAGATGTTAAAAAACTTACCTGCAGCAAAAACACCTTTCACAAACGGCAAACTTAGTGGCACAACTTCACAACAGAAGTATAGAATAGGCTGAGCTATGAGATATTGTTGCCCCGTGGCTCTGTCCATTTAGCTTTGCCAACTTAGCTTTAACAACTTCGTTCTGCATTTTTCATGCGGCATTTAGTCATTCACTCGCGTGTTCCAAAACAATGAACAAAACAGAATTTGATGCTTTTTACACGCTCTATATGGCATCACACCAAAACGTTTGGAATCGTCGAGTACATTTACTAGGCTGGATCTTAGCCGGCAGCCTTGGCTTATGGGCACTGATCCATACGCAGTACTGGCTAATCTTGCTGGTGCCCTTTCCTGCCTTGTTAGCAATCTGGGTAGGTCATCAAGTTTTGGAACCAGGCGCAGATATCGAATTCAAACATCCTTTCCTGACGGCATTGGCAAACTTGCGCATGTTCGTTCAGATGTTCACTGGCCGAATACCATTTTAGCCAAGCCAACTAAGCCAAATTAAGCCAATTAAGCCAACTGAATATGGGACTCATTGAATTAATTAATTGGGTAGAACTCACACTCACTCGCTGGATGGAGATGAGCTGGGTTGGTGCGTGGGTGATAGCCACTATTTTTCATCTGCTGGTCTATCTCATTGGTGGTGGCATTGGTTTGTGGCTCACACGTCAAGTATGGCCGGCAATGGGATTAGGCCAAGAAATCGATCAAACGCCATTAAAGACCGAACAGCTTGTGAGTGAGCTGAAGAATGGCTTCGTCGCCTGTTTCTTAATGGGATGGGTGAGCCTCAGCTACCGACACCTATGCGATGGGGTTTTGCCCGGAGATGGGCTTACCGTATTGTGGCAGCTCGCTGCCTTTGTCGTGTTTAACAATGCTTATTCTTACGCGACGCATCGCCTACTGCATCATCGAAGTTTGATTCGTTTTCATGCCGTACACCATCGATCCAGAAGAGTCACGCCATTCTCGAGTTACAGCGTACACCCGATCGAAGCGCTCATTATCGCCGCCACCTTCCCGCTCTTTTTGCTATTGATACCAATGAGTCTAGGTATGGTCGCGTTACTGCATGCGTTCGGAATGCTGTATACCGTTTGCATCCATTGCAATTATGATGTTTGGCCAACCCTATCTGACGAACACTGGTTCAAGAAGTTGATCAATCACCCGACCTACCATCGATATCATCACACACTAGGAAATGTGAATTTCGGATTCACCAATCGCGTGATGGATATCTTGTTTAAGACGAATAAAAATTGACTTCATCAATCAAGCAAGCAGATCGAACAAACTATCTTCACTAGCAATCGGCCAACCAATCACATCAATCAGCATAAGTCGTTCTCACTTCAATCAGCAAACAAGCCTATCCCATGCTCCACCAAGGTCACATTGAGCGCCCATCAGGCGTGATGCTGAAGTTCGACCTCAGCCCACTGCACGCTGGCGTCTAGAAATACATGATCTCCCGACTTATTCCAAATGGATGAAGATTCATGCTCATCACTTTGATGTACCCAGCCAGATATGCATGTACTCAGAATTCTTTCAAACTCAGTTCGCTCAACATTGTGTGCAACCAAGCTGAACTCGTACCACCCTTCGACTTTCCAATATGGTTTGGGATCGGTAAATGACAAAAAATGAGTTGGCGACAAAACGCACTCGAAGCGTTCACTCAAAAGCTTGGCTTGCGCCAGATCGTCGCATCGCGCAAAAAGGCGAATGACTAATTTCAAAGTGCGCTCCTTGATTGAGAGACTTTTGATACGAAAAATCTTGAGTTACCAAGGCTGCAGCTGGCACATTTTCTGATGGCTCAGGGCGAAATTCCCTCGAGCGTTCTGAACCTTCCACCGAGACAGCAATTACTATACGAGGCCCCTACTGCGGATCAACCTTGTAATAATTCAGGTAGTTATCGCCAGCATTCTTGAGAACGATCTTTTCAGGCGTCGCACTCGCAACCACATCGCGATCCTTGGTGCCGACTGGAATCCGCTCAAGGCCTGATGCAGTATAGACATAGTCAATCGTATCGCCTGTGAGCGTCCATATGCCCGATGCCTTACCCAAATATTTGCCATTGAGAGTGACATCGGTTTCAAATGTCTTGTCACTACGATAGGTCATATGAGTAAGGAGGCGATCGTCTGAATATTGCCAAGTGCCAATCACATTAGGAGGCGCAGTGTCTTTACTGCACGCGCTTAACAACACCAGAATGACTGGCAATAAATAACGTAACACTAAGAACCCCTTCTATTTATGCTTATGACAAATGCGCCCCAAAGCATGAGGCGAGAGCGATCAAAAACTACACGGGCTCGCGAAAAAGAAATTTTACATCCGAAAAATTAGCAAGTTCAATTTAAGGTCGCATTTTTCGTGAGGAGGCAGGCTTTTTTTTCGGAAAATACGGCTTCACCCGATATAAAAGAAATCCTAAATACGAAACCAAAAGTGGAAAAAAGGTCGTTACGCCACGAAACACAAGATCACTGGAGGGCACGCCGTCAACTAATACCGTACCGCCTGGCAGCATATTAGGTAGGTTCTCAAAACAAATAACTAGACCACCTACAATAAAGGCAGAGGCCATGACTCTCCGTACAAAGAAATTGAATGTTTTCCAGTAGAGTTCGTCCATTGATCTTAGCTTTCCGGTTTCATTTCACGCAATTATCGGGGTATTTTAGCGTCTATCATTTTGCCAAAATAAATTAACATCCGCGAGCATTTCCAATGCCGTGGCAGGACCAATCCTACCGGCATTTTTATACGACTGCAGCCCTGCCTTTTCCTCCGAGCAAAGTCTGGCAAGAATTTGCTGGGCGATATAGGCGTGCGCTTGGATACGTTCAGCATGGCGCTCAAACAGCGCTCTCTCTTCGGCATCTGACTCGTGTCCGTCGAGCGCATAGCTGGAGTAAAAATGATTATATAAATCACAGAACTCATCGAATGTAATTTTCTGATCGACGCATTGGCGAACTAGGTCGTCGTAGCGATCTAGTGTTTGCAGCAAATTAGTTTCAGATTGAAATATCTTCATTTTTCTATGCGCTCAATATCGCTCTACGTTTTTCTAGCCGCGATAAAATCCTTTGAATGTTTAATTCAAACCATCAGCAAGATGTTGCGCCAAGCGCTTACCTAAGCACAATAAAGTCACACTGGGTGCCAAACCCCACGCTTCTGGAATCACAGACGCGTCGCAAACATATAAGTCTTTAATCGAGGTTTCGAGCGCGCTATCAACACCCTCACCGATGCGCACACTGCCACCTGGATGCGCCGAGAAATGCCAACTTTTAAACACATGCTTCGCACCGCTCTGCGCCAAAATACTACGCGCCAACTCGACACCTTGCTGTAATTTCTTTTTGTCATTCACATGCAGCGTTTTATTAACCCAATGCGGTCCGACTTCACCGCCAATCTCATCGCGAATCTTGACCATCATGCTGAGCGTACGTGCATGTGCTCCCAATCGATCAAAGCGACCGACTTGTGCGGTGAAGGCTTGGTACATCGCTCGGGGCAGAGTCATATCCGCTAAAGTAATGCCTTCTTGTTGCAGATGCATACCTGCCACCATCGGCACTTCAGCACCGGCATTGACGTCTTCTATATCATCCACGCTCCCCATCACCGCCACCACTGGGTCAGTGAAGTGACTTGCTTTTTTGGGGGCCAAGCCTGATGCATGTAAGAGGCGTGGGCTACCGATTCCACCCGCCGCTAGAACCACGCGCTTGGCACCAATTCTTATGATCCCTTGCTCCCCATCGACGACAACACCAAGGCACTTACCATTTTCATGCAAGACCTGCAGCACCTTTGTTTGGTTCATCCAATGTAAGCCATCACCAATGGCATCGTCGATCCAATTGCGAGCGGTCCACTTGGCACCAAAAGGACATCCATACGTACAGCGCCAACATCCTGTACGGCACTGATCGCTATAAATCATTTTCTCAAATTTCTGCCACGGCAATCCCATACTGACCGCACTATGCATGAGGCATTTTGCCATAGGGCCGAGCAAGTGATCTGGCAATGGTGCCATAGGAATTTCACGACGCAGCTCGTCATAAGCGGGCTGCAGATCAATACCGTATTTGGCGAACATCTCCATCGGTGGTTTCATGGCCGTCGCATAGTTGATTGCCGAACTACCACCAGCCGTCACCGCGCTCACTAGCAAAGAGGCATCCTTATTAAAGTAAGCACCGCGCCCTGGAATAGCCGCCATACGCGCCATTTGCCACAAGCTTCCCGTCAAGGGCGAGGCACTGCCCTGCTCAATCAGCAGCACAGAATACTGACGACGCACCAAATCCCGCGCCACGCTAGCACCAGCGGGGCCACTACCGACAACAATGACATCGTATTTTTGATTGAGGGACTGCATAGCACCTGGCTAAAAGAAGGTAAAGGATGAGTAAAAATACTACGGGCGTCTAGCTTGGCTTCGTCGATTCGTTTTGCTCCCTTTGTCGACGATCCCCTGCACTTACCACTTGCCGATCGAACCGGATTTCTGTGCAGAAAAAGATTTTGAAAAAATGCGCGGCAGTCGCGAACATCAAATAAATCGGGCCTATTCGGAACACGAACCTCAAGTTTCAGTAGTTTCACGACTATCCAACCAAGTCGCTGCTCGCCAGACAAAAAACTTCACCCAAGCTACCAATTTTGGGAGATGGTCAAATACTTTACGTTGGGGCCGATGAACGTATTTTTGTCGCAAAGTTTACGGTAGCTATCGGAGAAAGTCGCACAAAATGGGATCACTTGTTGCGGCATCGCGATTGATTTTGACTCCCCGGCTAAGACTTGCTCAACCGTCTCATAACGTTCACCCATTAGGAAGTAACATTTTCCGCTCGATGAGGCCTGACACTCAAGTAGGAGACGTGGTTCATCGATCACAGGCGACACCTTGATCATGAAACTACCAGGGACATGACCAACGATCGTAAGGCAACCGGTGAGTAAACTTGATGCTGCGATAGAGCTTGCTATGAAAATCTGCTTTTTAGAAAATGAAATCATTTGATGATTCTGTTAGGTAAGGCGCGCCGAATGGATAAATTTAAACGGTTGCAAGGAAGTTGCTTTTGGGCTGGAAAGTTCGTGCAATCCACATCAGAAGAAAAATGTACCCACAAACACATAAAGCTAGTATCAGCATAATGAGCGTGATCACCAGAACAATCAACGCAAAATTGATTCAAGCCCTTCTTGATCATGGCTCAATGGACTTGGGTGAAAAAAACAAGGCATCGAACAATAATGAAAAATTTCCAGTGAACATTAAAGATCTAGGGAAGCATCTTGAACATGCCCACATGCAGCATCAAACAAAAAATACTGACCCGCCTTCAAAAGATAAGGCGTATGTTCGTGCCACCACTTCGCGGCATCGGGATTGTGCTGCGACAGTAATTCAATCGCAGTTTTTGACTCAACCACAAAACCAGATTCACGCTTTGATCGCCCTAGAATGAACGCGATTAGTGACGTCAAGAAATGACGTGGGCCGCTGACAACACCGAATGTGAAAAACGAACTTGGTGATGACTCTGATTGATGCAACGGCAACGACAAACCAATCCATTTCTCGCGTACCCACAATGGCGCTTCACCGGATGGAACTGATGTAATGACGAGTCTCAATGGAGATGTTTTTCTCATAGGTTCACATAAGGGATAGTTGAGCGCTGTGGCGATTCTAGACGAAAAACGCTACTCATTCAGGAACTTTCATCAATTTCGTTCGTCATGACAATTCAATGACGACGATACTTCACAATCAAAACCTCAGCGTCCGTCGTAAGTTCGCTTAATGCACTCAGCATGTGCTCCAACGCTGCGTCTTCCTTAAAGCCGCCGCTGCCTGCGCCAATAATCGGAAATGCCAGCGATTGAAATTTTTCTCGATTGGCGATTTCTATCGCCGAGCGAACGGATTCGCGGATCGAATAAGGCGATGCACGCCACCACATATTGATGCCCGCCACATGGATGATCGCCCGGTAAGGTAATTTCCCTGCCTTGGTGCACACCGCCTTCCCGAGTGGGATTGCCCCCAATTTACCCAGCGCGAAAAACGGCGCCAAACCGCCCTTACGCTTGATCGCACCCGAGACTCCCTGCGGCAACAATAACCACCAAGGAATGATATTGCGATTCCACGCATTGACGATGACTTCAACATTTTGATCGAGCAAATCACCTTCAACAATTCTCACATTCGCCATCTTCTGACATTCTCACTTTCGGTGTGGGGGGGGTAAAGACTCAAGACCCAATCAGATACGCCACAAACACAAAAGCTGGAATCAACACAATGAGCATAATCACCATCGCAATCACTGCATAGCTGATTCGTGCGCCCCTTGACCATGAGGCAATGAACTTCGGTGACAAAATCATCGCTCCCAGTTCCTCCACGCAGAGCATAAATGGAACCCCGACAAAAACGAGGGCTATCCATCCGACATAACTTTTCGGGAAGACCGGAGAAAAGTGCAGTAACACTTCGCATGCTACCGCGGCCAGTAAGGCGATAATGATGAGGTACTTCTGTATCCGTTTTTTCATCTCACTCTCAAAATGCTTGATGCGCTTCAAACTGGGTTTTCATTGCAATAAAATACTGCAGCTCAATCGGTAGACACGTTTCGTAAAGATTACCAACGCAATCAAGTTAGCCACAAACACAAAAGATAGTACAAATACAATAAGCGCTTTCTAAAAACGACAACTTCAATTGTGATCATCGCTTTCTTCCGGAACAAATAGCCAAGGGAAACGATCAGCGTTATCGTGCTTGCGCCACCTTTCAAGATGAAGATCTGTCTGCCAATCTTCGTAACCCAACAAACGCCCTTGCATGCACTCTAGCGCTATACTCCAACCATTCGGGGCAAGTTCGAGTTGCATACGAACATAGGCATCAAATCGCCAAGCCTCCCCAATGCACGCATAAAAGACGTGCCTTATTCCTTTCACATGGGAGTACTGAGCGCGCGGAGGCTTCCTCAAAAGCTCCACATACTCGAACTTCTCGAAAGTACCAGCG
This sequence comes from Undibacterium cyanobacteriorum, assembly GCF_031326225.1. Taxonomy (GTDB): domain Bacteria; phylum Pseudomonadota; class Gammaproteobacteria; order Burkholderiales; family Burkholderiaceae_D; genus Undibacterium; species Undibacterium cyanobacteriorum. The sequence continues at coordinate 3,765,405 of NZ_CP133720.1, forward strand.
TCGACATATGGCGCAAATGCTTGTTCGGGAATGACTTCCTCACAAGGTTCCTCGGGGTGCTGATCGTAAAAATGTGCAAACGGTTTATCACCGCGAAGCATCATCTCTAATTCACGACCTGTATGAACTTCATAATGAAGTGCGACATCAGGTTTCATGATCACATATATTCAACAAAATTACTGCCATCTTCAAAGCTCGCTGTCAAAATTTGAACACACACAGGATCTATTTCTCAGTACAAGAGAACCCATACTCTATTCCATCAAGTCTGTTTTGAGAGATAGCCACCATCAGAATCAAACGCTCGCGGAAAACGAAGTGGACTCGCCCAAAGCGCTACATGGCGCCACCGAAACGAGTTCAACTCTCTCGCAAATGATTTCTCCATCTGCATCAAGATGCGATGAAAACACCGCGATGATCTTGCTGTCAGGCCTCTCATCGAGTTTCGCAAACGTCAGGCTATCAAGACAGTCATCACTGTAATCGATCGGCAGTGTATTCTTTTCAACACCGGAAAAAATGAACTCGACGCGGTGATGACGTTCAAGTTCGAAATGACCTTGCTCGTCAACTCGATCGGTCATGTTGAAGACATGCAGCGAAACGGACTGTGTATCACTTGTTCGCGAACCTGCGACGACTCTCGCGTCATGAAACAATGGCCAGCGTCCAAGCGCTTGGATCAACATTTCGCTATTTCCGACTATGGTTTGATTTTGCATATTGCTCTCTACCATTACTGCAGACAATTGGCCTGATCTTTTAGTGATGTTTCTGCTATTCGCTCTAAAACTTGAGCTTTCTCACTTTTCGAACATGCGAAATCGCTGCGGTCAACAAGCCGCCGACGATAAAAACAATCGGCCCGACTGAGAACCCTGCGATCATCGCGTAAGCAAAGCCAGATTCAATACCTGGTGGACTCGCGCCATGCAAAAAACTAAACCGATTAAATAGCCCATAGATAAAACAGGCGGCCATTAAGAAACCTAAACTTCCGAAAGCACCCTTCGCCGCCACCACGAGATAGCCGCTTGCTCTCAGCATCGCAATAGACACGATACCAATGACAATCAACGCGAGGAGATAAAAAATTCCGATTGTGAACATAAACTCCCTTAAATGCTTAATCAGAGCAGCTGGCAGCATAGATTAACCTTCGGCCTACTGCGAACAAGATGCACCGTGCAACTTAGACGCGAAGGCCAATACGGCGCTGGGCTACCTTGTTATAAACCATACCGCCTCTGCCATTTAGCCGTTTTCAAATTGAATTCGTTCGCACTATCATGAGGTGCTATTGTGGCTCTTAGCTCAAATTCAGCTCCACCCGCGCTCTGCCATCTTTCAGAAAACCAACTGATAAAAACTTCCGTAGCATGGCGCCAAGCATCAAACTCATCATCTGACTCCGTGAATTCGTCTTCGAATTCCTGCGGATAAACACCAGAGATACAAATGAGTTGAGGATCTACAGGCGATGGGTACTCAGCCTTCCCATCGACATAAACGAAAAACTCAGAATTATCGGAATCCAGGAAGAACGCGCGCACTGGGAACTCTTGAGTGAACCCATCAACGAAGATTTCGAAATCAATACCAACTACTTCTAAAGGATAACGATATGCGATCAACTTGGCCAAAATAGGAGTAACAACCAAGTCTAACGCATCTAAGTAGTGCCTCACACCAGCTTTAAATTTCTGTTCTTTGTTCAATGTATCACCGTCTCATGGTGTGATTTGCTCATAACGCCCGCGTTTACGGCTGGGGTGGAGCGCAGCGAAAATCCAGTCCGACCATATACGTTTGTTAGGCCGTGACTTTAGCGTTTGGCGCTTACCGCCTGAACCGCCAAAACTGCACCAGACATAAAATCTATTGCTGAAAGCCATTGAGGCTCAGCTTTTTGATCGGGCTCAACAATAATTACACCTTCTGCCCAATCTTCATCGACCCAATAACCAAAGGAATTGATGCAATCGTCCTCAGTAAAAGGAATTTCTGGATCTCGTGGCATAAAGCGAAATTCACTTACTTCTTTGAACTCGATGGTTAATGCCGCTGGAGTGTCGGACTTAACCCAATCTCCTTTAGAACGCTGCCAGTTTAAAACCAGCCTACGTTCCGCCACAGAGTAATCTAGCTTCATGAAGCGAAAATTATTATGCAAGTCAAGTTCGTAGCTTCCTTGCACAAGGTAAATTCCGCCAACTATTTCGAAGTCTCGATTCATAAGGCCTCTAACTAGATAGTGACAATAAAATGCCGATTAAATTCACGACACATAGGCCACCAAAATTTGCATTCTACGCAATTCAATTTCGCAAGACAATGGCGACCATTAGAACTTTGTCCCACATTATCGTTCAATCATTGCACAGTCATTTTGTCATCCGCGATGTCTTTCAAAACCGAAGAACCATCCAATGCCCAACCAAGCAAAGGATTGCGGCAATGATTTCTTAGCGATAGATAATGTCACTCCGCAGCACAAGTTTCACGCCGCGTTCGACTTCAACACCTTGATGCCAAAGCTGATGTTCGAATAGGATTGCGCTTCCTTTTTTGGGGCTCACTTTCACATTCCCCTGCCGAAACAAGGTCTCACCACCGATGCACCCCTCATTCAAATAGATCAAAAAGGTGAAGAGCGTTTCATCGCCATCGACTTGTTGTCGGCCATCTTTATGCATATTAAATTTTTGGCCGGGTTGATATTTGTAGAACCTAAAATTTGACGACAGTCCAACGGCATGTTTTCCTTCAAAAGAGGGCAAGGAAAGCGTCGACAAGCGTTGCCAATAAAGTTCTGCGTGTTCATCCGACCGATAGTCGACTCGTTCGTTATTGCGGATGCTCGTCATCATCTCTCTGCCGGTCTTTGTTTGCACATCGGCTTCTTTGAATCCTATCGATTCACTTAATTCGATCAACAAATCGCATTCTTCATTGGAGAGAAATGAAGGGATCTCGAAAATGTTTTGTTCTAGCTTGACTAAATTCATAAGAGGCACTTTAGCGAATCAGTGATTTCAACAACGGCATGAGATTGAACCGATGAATGTCTGCGCGATTTAACGCTTACGAATGGAATACGGCGCAGCGAATTGGCGCGCCGTTTTGCCTTGATCGTCAAACTCGTCCTGCTAGATTCCTTGCTGCGAAAAACCTATTTCTTCAACATTCTCTGCATTCAGTAAATCCTGAAAAAAGTCCTTCGATTTGGCAGACTCAAACTTAAATAAAGCCAGAAAGAATATGTGGAGTAGCGTAAGCATGGCGAGTGAAGACAATAAGGACAGCCGCTTTTCAGTACCAATCTCCCCGAGTGATGTCATGACAGGTACGAGCGCCGCCAAGAAAGAGATCGCGATACTGCCCAGAAAAAGAACCATAAACGCGATGACCCAAGCGTCTGGTCGCATCGTCAGATTTATCGTACAGCCTTGCGATTCGACTTGAACATCACCGACTATTTTTGGTCGAAAAGGATTTCGATATTGAAGAATGCGCGAAGCATCAAAACGCGCCCCTTCAATCTTGCCTTCATAAGGCTTACTACTTTTTTCTAAAAATCTAAAGTAACGTCGTGGCTCAATGACTTTATCTAATCTTTGAAGCACTTCCGCACTGCTTAAATGTGATTTTATTTTGATCTTTTCGTAGGGCAAAAACTTCATTTTGTTTTATCTCTTTCTTGTTGGAGTAGGTTTTTCTTCAGTTGACGGAAGCCATTGGAGATCCATTAAAACATTTATCTTCTTGATTTCGTATCTTGTGAATTCAAATGATCAGGGTCGTTGAGTTCAAGCACCGTGTCATCGCACATTGGCGCTGTTAGTATGTCCCGCTGCATCATCAGTTCTACACAAACACAATCCAAGCTGCAACCACAGACCAGAGACAAATTCCAACAACGATGACGCCGATCGAAAGTGCCGTCCGCGATTCTCTGGTTGCGAACAAAGTTCGTGCAGCAAACCAAACGAGCGGCGGAACACCAATCAATGTCAGCCCGGCTAAAGCGAACACGCTCAGAAGAATAAGTCCGGTGAACATTGTGTCCGGCCCTGGCGCTAGGAACTTATCTGTCAGGAATAGCACTGCAAGGCAAACTCCTATCAATACTTCGCCGAACAGAAGAAATGAAACGGCGCGGGATTTGGTATTCATTTTTTTCAGACTCCTAATGATCGGGCTAACGCAGAGTTAGCTGAGCGACGACGGGTGGAAGCCTTGCCCGCGAGGTACAGGATTGACAGTGAGCGTCTGCAAACAATCTGGTCAGCCATTGGCGCTCCGGTTAAACGACTCGTTAGGCATCACTAAGGTATCCACGCAGAAGTGCGCTTTCCCAGTCCTTCTGCCCGGCGCGTCGTGCCAGGTCGGCAACAACTTTGACGTTGTAGCGAACGGCAAAGTGAGCGGCAATCCATCCACCTGCTGACCGCTCAGCGATTGCATAGTGTGCGTCGGGAGTACCGCGTTGCATGACGTATGGTTCTGGGTGGTCATCGGCGTATGCCTGCAGCCCGACACTGCCAGGGTTGACGATGAGTTGACCCGACGTCAGTCGGACTGACCTTGGCACGTGGCTATGACCACAGGCCACCAATGACGCCTGGACCAGCCCGAGTCGGTCTAGTACATCCCCGCGCTGCGCCAGCGAAAGCAGCCCGTCTCGTGGTGTTTCGAGGAAGTGCTCGCAGTCGCTGCGCGGCGTGCCATGGCAGACGAAGATGTCGCTATGAACGGTGGCGGTATGCGTGAGAGACCGCATCCACTGAAGCTCGGAGTCGGTCAACTGCGAGCGAGCGTAAGCGTCGGATGCCCCGCCTCCGCGGCTGTCGTACGCAAGCACTTGGCGTTCATGGTTCCCTGCCAAGACCTTCCAGCCGGAATCCATCAGGAACTGTGCCGTCTCGAGTGGCAACAGTGGGCCGGAAATGTTATCTCCCAAGCAAACAACTTCGTCTACTCCGCGGAGGCGGATGTCAGCAGCAACAGCTTCAAGGGCTGGAAGGTTTCCGTGGATATCAGAGAGTAGTGCGACGCGCATAGTGGATATGTGACTCTTAACGTTGAAGGTAAGGGGTGGCCCGCTTGCGGGACATCCAGCGGAAGCCGAAGGCTATAGTGGCCTTGACCGGAATGCTAGGCGGCAGTGACATTGTTGGCGACAAACATTTCGACGAACTGCATGGGTGCCAGCGTGACGCCATTTTGTTTTGCGATAGCTTGGTTTTTGGTCCACATGGATTGGACAGACTCGCGAATATTGGGAGGGAATTGAAGTTGTGAAATAACGATTTCTTCCCACGACCCAGAGCAGGCATACGCTTCTTGAAACCTGGGTGTCATTTGCACAAGAAGTGCTTCTTGCGATGGATCTAGCTCACCGATGGCTTTCAATACGAATGAGTCGACGAGTTTGAGAAATGGTTTTCCCGCATAACGGTCAACTGGCTGAGATTTTTTGCCGAAGCCGAAAAGGCCCATGAATGACTCCTAACGTGCGTGCTCAGCGGCGCCGGTAGGCTTCCGCTGGAGCTGAAGGTAAGCCGAAAACGACGCCGTGAATTTGAAACTCAAGATAAATCTCCACGCTCTTTCAAAATTTCGCGATAAGCCACCGCAGCCTCTTTGACCAAGGAACCTTGACTTTGCCGTCGGCGGATTTCTTCCGTCGCAAGCAACCGGAATCGTACTTTGAACTCCTCAACTTTCGCGAAGTATTTTTCTTGTTTCGGCATCGATTCGAAAATGGCTAACTAGATACAGACAACAAAATGACGCTTAACAAAAGACGCTGACGCAAAACATTGAGCATATCATCCTCAAAAAAATCGCCAAAGAAGACGTATTAAAATTTTCGAGAAATGCGTCACTAAAAACTGGCATTCTACGCAACTCAATTTCACAACACAATCAAGCATTTTCTAAAGTTTTACTGCATCAAAATTCATGCAGTTCAGCTATCAGCGCTCCGTCCGTTGTGCCGAATAAAACCATTCATTTCCCATCACTGCATGCCATCGTTAAGCACGCCACTCCCATACCTCACCCGCATCAGCATCTTCTGCCAACCCGATAATGGAAAAGCCAAGCCCCTTGAGAATCCTCGTGGATGGATTCTCTTCCTTCAGTGTAAACGCTTTAATTCCAATGCGTGGATTTGTTGCGCGAGCGAGTTCCATCAGCGATGCCGCAGTTTGTGTCGCGTACCCCTGCCCTTGTTCCTCCTCAAGAGTGAAGTACGCAATCTCCACGAAGCCGTCCGTGGGCGCGCCAACGAATGCTCCGCCACCAACTCCTCGTCCGTTCACAACTGCAATGTAGCCTATCCACGGCGGCTCAAAGCCGACGCGTCGGTAGAGATCAGAAGTAGCTCGACAATTCGCAGCGAGTGCCTCCGGCAAATCAGAGACAAGCTCGATGGGTGTGCCGTCCCGATCACATGGTATAAGGGAAAATGTCATGATGGCCTAACATTGAATTGCGCTGCGCGCACAAGATAAAAATAGTGTTGAAAAATCTCGAACCCATTCCACCGCGATCCGTTTTTTGTATTCGTTAGCTCATTCATACCTGCACCGGAAACCGTCCTAATGACTCTCGTGTGAAGCAAAGCAGAACAAAGCATGACGGCTTTGCTAGGCTTTTTCGTTGTCGACAATTTTTTGAATAAACATTCCCAAACCAACTCCAACAAGCGCTACTGCGAAGCCAATACAGCTACCGACAAAAAGAGCGATTGGCCACATCGATGCCCCACCACCTTGATAAGCCATAAAAAACTCTGCATATAAAATAAATGCAGGCATCACCATGCTAGCAATCAGCAGAGACAAGCGAGATTTTTTGGTCTTTAAATACACAACGAGGGCAACTAACAACGTTAAACCTATTGCGATGTTTGCTTCCATTTATGACCGCCTGTCAGTTGAATTATGGTTTTTTAAAAAAAGCTGCACATTTCGAACTGCCAGTTTAGCCTAAGGTGGAGTTAAAAAGCTGATTTGTTGGTAACTTTGGAAGTGGTCCCGTGTAAGACATTGCAAACGCCATATTATGTGTCTTCCCCGATATAAATTGCACGCCATGGGATTGGTATCTGGTAGACCCAACCAAATGCCTCGATCACTTGTTGCGCAAGCTCTCTCACTTTTATCCAATAATCACTTGAATACAGATGTTGAGTATCAAGATAGAGCTCAGCAAAAGCTTCTCCTGAGTGCGACAAAATATAGGCATCGAGTTGTTGAATGGTAGCCAGTTGAAGTTGAGTAAAACTCACCATATCTACTTTGTTGCGCCACTCATCGAACTCAAGTACAAGCTCATCACCTTTCGCCGCGACATTTGGGAAAAGCGCTTCTTGTATATGCGCCTCAGAGGCAAGTGCAAATATCACGTTTTGAAAGTCTGACATGCTAATAAAAACAGAGAGCGCTTAAATTGAAACGCATCGCATAGCGACATCCGATGTTTACCGAAGCAAAGCATAAATTCGATTGAATTACTAGACATTGAAAGCCCAAGAACTGAGGTCATCTTTAGATACAACCGTTCCCCAACCGTCGCTACCTGCATGCTGTAATCGTATTGCATTTGCCAAAACCACAGCAGGACTTAAGCCTGCCAATAGTGCACATCGCATCAACCAATTCTGCACTTCCTCTGGTTTCCACGCTGTCCAGAACTGTGAAGCCGACACTTCTCTCGCGGCATCAACCAAAGCAAGCAACTTGGAATCGCCGCAGAGTGATTCAGAAAGCGGATCTCCAAGACCCGTAATTTCTAGGGTGGTACTTTGATCTTCCCAATGAGGCAAAGAAACCGCCGACGCAAGACTCTCCAGATGGTCGCAAAACAAAGAGAGCGCTTCATAAGTGATGTGATGCGTCATCACGTAGTGCCGCACACATCGCGCTGCACACCAGCTAGCTGCTCTAATTGAAGGCTGGAGCATAGATATGACCTTTAGATTTGGCGACACCGAAGCACAAATCTACGTGCCATGAAATCGCCGAACACTCAACCTGTATTGGCGTTTTGGTGGAAAGACCCATTGGGCTAGGTGCAGCCACTATCACAGAAGATTTACTCATAATCTTCGAGCCGCGTTGGGTAGCCGGCTTTTATTAATTTCCCCTTGAATCTCACATGCCAGTCAGGATCGAATTCGCGACATGCGTGTATTTGAATGCCGCCCTCAACGTAATCCACTGTGATAGGCAGAAGATCATCCGTTGGTTTGGCAAGCAAGTCGATTACGTGACCGGGGCCCAAGATCACCTCCTCCGGATTCATTTCCAAGTAAAGATGCACATCCGTCTTGGTATCGTTTCTAAATGAAAAGACGATGAGATATTCGGATAGCTTCATGGGGAAATCTAAAATCGGTTTGGAGGGTGACTGGCGAGAGACGTCAAGTTATTCTAAGCAGCAATGAAAGGATAGAGATGCACAAATTTTGGCAACTCACTACTTGGCTTTAGTCGTATATATTCCATAGGGGCATGCCGTCTACCGCGAACGCTAAGGTGGAATCAATCGCAAAGCGATTGAGCTGTCTGCTTGGGCGAATTGTCAGGGGCAAGTCCGCCAAACACGCGATACAGCCAGACCGTGACGACAAGTGCGAACAGATTGACGCCGATGCTCCATGGCGTGCCTTCTTGCATAAGCGAATAATTGAAGGAACTCCCAAGCATCATATTGCCGCTGATTCTCGATGGCCAGAACTGGTAGGTTACCGTAGCGTTGAATCCGCTTGCGAGGAGGTAACCAAGTATCGGTGAGCCGAACGTTGGCACCTGGAGAGCCCAATATTTGAGCAAGGGCCTCAACGCCCGATCATCGCCCTCTAGGAATTTGGTACCAGACCAAACGCCCCACGCATAGATGGCAATGAATGCCAAGCAGAAAATCCACTCAATCGGGTTGCTCCGAGAAAGAATTAATTGCAAACCCGCAGCGACACCAATCGCGCCGCCGCCAATGCTGAGGATTCCAATTCCACGTCGCTGCCACAACTCCATGCTCCGCCTCCAAACGCTAAACTCAACTGTAATGTGTAAATTGACTCTTTCGAAAACCCTTGCGCAACAAAACCACACAACTGCGGCCTAAAAAACTGTCCAGCGCACCTAGTGCGCGGCACTTGTGCGACTTGCTAAACCCCAGCTGCCAATTGGTTTTGTAGTTTATTAAGTGCGTGCAAAACTGCCTGACGATTTTTTTCTAGCTTAACCCATTTGGGCAATCGATTTACCATTGACCATTTTGAATTAGCTGGCGATGGCCTATTAGTTGCCTCAATGTATTCCGCAATATCGCTTGCATGCGCAGGACTAAACACAGCAAAACTTTGCCCTCTGACTGAAGTTTGTAGCAAGAGTGTATAACCAAAATACGGCTCTATACCGCTTGATGGATTATGCGAAACCGTGGATGCGAAACCGTCGAAACCGTGGACACCCATTTCAAATGCACGACAAAAAATAAGCGAGTGCTCATCTCGCTTATGTCAGCATTTTCACACAAAATTCAATCAATACCAACGGCCTTATTGGTTTATACGTCCTGTGCATCGCACTTAGAGAAAAATTTCAATTCTCCTGATCACATTTTTGGGTTCGAGATCAATCAATGAACAAATGCAAGTGCCGACAGCTTCAGGTGCAAACCGGTATCGCAACGCCAACCACACAGCGTTTCTTTAGGTGGCCAGCATAGGCACGTAGGCGCTCCACCTGTGCGATCGCTGTACCACGCGTCATCGCTTTTGCGCGTGTGGTCTTGATAAATTCTTCTGGGGTAAAACCAAGGCGATTCAAGATCGGAGGAACTCGTTGCGACATTGCATGTTTTTTGTCACTGCGTACGATACGCGCCGCCCAATCGACCAGCTCGATGTAATCACGCACGGTGCATGGTAGGCCATGAGCTGGTGCAACGCTCATGGTATTTCCGAAAGGATGGAGCGGGATTTTGTTCTGTTTTGCGAGAGTTGCGGATGTTGTTGATTGCTGCTGTTTTGTCTTGGGCTTTTTGAGATCTCGCAAGCGCTGTTGAATGGAGGTGTAATCTGAATTCTCAGGAAGATCGGCAATGCCTGCACGTATCGGATTGAGATCAACATAGGCGCAACAGGCGAGCAAACCAGCTTCATCTAAGATGGCTTGGCTCTTAAAACGACCTTCCCAAAACCGGCCAGTGCATTGATCTTCTGCATTCGCGCGGCGTGCGATCGATTCATTCAAACAGCGCATGAACCAAGAAATGTCGTACAAGCGAGCGCGTAATTGTTCGACCAACTCATCCGCAACGCGCCCTGTCGCGGCATCCTGATGTTTGCCTTGCATGAGCTGATCAAGAATGTAGGGCAAATTAAACAAACGAGCCCAGCGTGCCAGCACTTCGGTTTGACTCATTTGCTCCGCACGTTCGCGATCGACATGCAGCACGACATGGTAATGGTTGGACATCACTGCATAAGCGCAAACCGACATTGAGAACACTTCCGACAACTCAGCCAAGCGTTCAACCACCCAAGCTTTACGATGGGAGAAATCACGCCCAGAGAAATGATCTTTACCCCACAAGAAAGCGCGACGAACACAACGCCCTATGCAGTGATAGTACGGTGTTGCTTCGAGCGAGACATAACGACTACGCGCCATCGGCATTTGCCACCTCTTTCGTTTGAGAAGAAAAAGCATTGGCTTTAGCTTAGGTGAGTAGTGATTAAAAAGCAAGAAAAAATAATAATTTATTGCTTTTTGGAGTGGGTGTCTGCTGATTCCTGGCCTGAGAATTGACCGCTGGCGCGCCACACGTGGCGCAGAACTGGTCCGAGGCACGTACCGGGTGACCTGCAGGGCACTTCCTGCCCAACAGCAGCGCAGGCTTGCCGCGGATTGTAAGTGAAACGGCAAACCCGATGCCGTACAGAGCCAGCCATGCTGCTGAAAATGTCCGGAGCTTGGCTGCGCTAATAACCTCGCCTACGACGTAAGAGTTTGAGCCCGTTCCGGACGCTGCAATTGCTATAACGAGCATGTAGACAAACAGCCCAATTACCAACGCCCGGACCCACCAGACAGCTTGAGTGAGCAGAAACTTAAAGGCCTGCGCTTCGCCGGTTGCCTGTCCGACCCGGATGATCAAGAACGTGGCTGCAAGGAACGTGATGCCCATCCCGCCCGTAACGACCTCAAAGGTTGCATTGCTGAATGGAACGACGCCTAGCCAGGCAGCCACGTGAGACACGGCAGCGACCGCAAGGCCAGCCGCCGACAGTACGAATAGCGGGACTACGAGCGCGATCATTGTTCCTCCAGCGCCTAACGAAGCTGTATAAAAACCCAAAAACTAAGCAACACATGTGCTGGCGTCTCTGAATTCTTCACAAGATTAGTAAAATTTAATTTCATAAGCAGCAATGTGCCATAAATCGTCTGTCTGAGGCAAGCATAGGGGCGATTTGTGCTTTCTTCTCGACCTCTTCGCTCACATCGCATATCGGTGATGCGCTAATTTCTCGATGTTATGCACGAGGCAGTACAGGTGCCATTGAGTATCCACTTTTTTTTGCCCATGCAGCGTAAAGCGTTCAAGCTAACACTTAGACAATCTACGAAGCTGGGCACTGAAAGTGCAAGGTCGAACTAATCACAACAAAGCGGCCTGCGCACTAGCCAACAAACTTGCCCGCATTTGTTATGCAACGTTGCGTGACGGCGAGGACTACGGAACCGTGCAACGCATGAATAAAAAATTAGAAAGGACTTCGTATGCATTGCCAGCCTAAATCAACAGTTAAGAATTGAGAGCAAGATTTCCCACCAGCCTTTGCGTAGAGATTAATCACCCATCATGGCACAACGGAACGCAACCAGATCATTGAACGCCGATAACTCTTCCGGCAGCTTCACGCCTGCCGCTTGTAGCGAGTGGCGCAATGATCACGCAGATTCCATGTCGGCACGGAACACAATAGATTCCACATTAGATGCCGGATATACGACTGCAGGATTATTCCATGTGCTAAAACTATTGATTAATTTCTTGTACTTTGGGGGAGTCCATATAGGAGGGGTTAGGCCTCGCGACATATCTGCGGCGTAAGAGTTTCGTCTTCATCGAGCTACCGGGGCATTGAACGTGAGGGCATACATGCTCGCCCCCACAAAGAGCTTATTGCCACCGAAGTCTTGATCATCGGACAAGGACTTATCGAACTCGCGATCTGCACCGAAGAAAATGGATAGCTCCCTTCCGACTATCGGCACCACAGCGTTCATGCATTCTCCGATCGCTGAGATGTGAGCATTGTCTTCATCAAGCCAAATTCGAACGCCAATCACCGTCTTGGATCTGTTCCGTAGCCAATCATAGAAGCCGAGCCAATCTCCAAGACCAGCATCATTCAGGTTCGAGTCGTCGACCTGAATCATTGCCTCTGGGACTTCTTCGATTGAGGTGACCTTCGGTGGAGCATCCCGTGTAAGAACGACGAGAAGATATCCATCGCTAGGAACGACTCTATTCAGGTGCACTTCGCGATTCATGAGGCTTAACGCAACGGTGAGCGGATGGCCGCGCCCACGATTAATAAATACTGAACCACATCATGGCCAGTCCGATCGACCATCCTGTTAGCACCAATCAATGAGTGTTTCTTTCCCATTGTCTACCTCAAGAAAAACTTCAGAGTATGGATTCACATTTGGGAAATCTATGCCAGGATCGCATCTAATCAGATTAACGATACGGCCAGATAAAAATCTAGCAAACTCAGCGCTTGATTTCCAATCATCAGCATTTTTAAGCAAAACGCTTAAAAAATCATCTTCAACTTTCTCAGTAAAGATAAGTTTAATATTCTCAGTCACATACAAACTAATGCCGTCACCCAATTTAGAGTCAAAACTAAATACACCAAAATGGTCTACCAAAATTTGTAGGATGGGTTGTATTTCTCCATCTTTGATATAGACCTCAATGTCGGTATGGTTCACAATGCTAACACCGACCATAACATCCCCTTAAGAACTGCATCAACACTGACATCACACGAAAAAACCGGCAAAGGAGCACGTATTAAAATTTCCGAGAGATGCGTCATCCAAAATTTGCATTCTACGCAAACAATTTAGGCAACACAATCTGTGAGGTCACCAACTTCCTCACGACACAATCAACGATCACGCTGCAAACGATCCGTCCGCCGCGCCAAATAAAACCATTCACTTCCCACTGCGGCATGTGTATCGGGGAAGACGATGTAGCCGTCAATGTCGGCTAACACTGCACTACCATCAGCACGGGTGCCGATGTGGTCGCCTGCTTTCAAGGCATCAAAACTGCGCCAGTCGCGGCAGAATTGGTCGTTTTCGTGGAGGCGGTCGACCACGTGGTAGAGGCTCAGCATTTCTGCTTGGGCTCTGGCTTGGCTGAGATCGGTCGCGTGCTCGTAATTGAGCAGGCCGAGATGGTGTAAGGCGTTGCGGATGGCGCGGTACGCGACTTCAGGGGCTTGTGGGTCGCGGTGTGAGCCGCATTCTAAGGTGAGTGCGTAGCCGCCAATCGAACGCATGTATTCGGTGGTGCCGACGCCGAATTTCCAGTCGTCGTTTTTGCCTTGGCGGCTTAACCAACTGCTGTACGTGCTGAGCCAACCATCGACATAGCGTTGCACACCGAGGCATAAGGCAAAGGCTTCTTCGGCACGCGCATGGCGAAAGGGTTCGATCGGTCCTTCATTGTTTTCAGGGCCCATCATGGCGAAGGCTTGGCCGGCATCGCGGAATGAATGCAAGTCGAGCAGCACTTCGTGTTGCGCCATCAACGGGCAGAGCCAGTTCGCAACTTGATCTTCAAATTCTTTGACTTCGGTGACGGGTTGCAGGAGTCGATTGAGATTGCGATCACCAAAGCGCGTGCGTTGGGCGTAAGCCTTCACATTGGTCACCGGGACAAAACTCACATGTCCGCGTTGTAGCACCAATGTGCCCTCGCTTAATTCGGCGATGATACGGCGGATGGCGACGGTGCCGCAGGTTTCGTCCCCATGCACTGCCCCCGTGATCAAGACCTTGGGGCCCGCTTGCAGGGCTGTGAATTGAGTGCATTGGAATTGCAAAGAGGCGGGGGTGATTGTGGTGGACATCGCTAACTCGTCGAAACTCGTTCAAAAAAGCCGCATTATTTGCAAGATTAACAAAGGCAAACGCAGCGAATTCGAAGATAATACCACGCAGGTTCAGCCGCTCTTGCTGAGTGCCATTCAATCACATGGTGCACTGTAGCAAAAACGAACAACATCATCTCGACAGAAATAGAGGAAGCCCTTTGGATTTAGCAACAAGCACAGCGCCGCACGTCAGCAAACCGCGTCTTTGCCTCGGCATCGATATGGGCGGTAGCCAAACCCGTTGGGCTGCTTTGATGGCGGATGGCGATGCACGAGATGGCTGCGAGAGGCAGAATGAGCGGCAAGAGCAGCAGCAAAAACCCTACGTGCTCGCTGAAGGTGTGACCCACGGTAGTACGGCGCTGCATTTGCAGAATCCAGAAGTACAAGGCAGCTTGCTGAGTTTGTTCACAGAAATCGCACGCCAGTTGTGGGCGCAAGTACCGCTCGACAATGAGGCTGGCGCGCAGGCATCCGCGCTCCACATTTGCGCAGGCATCACTGGTTTACTCGGTGCTGATCAACAACTGATCGTGCGCCAATTATTGCAACAAGCTTTTGCTTGTCCGCTGGAACACATTCGTGCCAATAACGATATCGAGATCGCTTATTACAATGCCTTCGAGGCTGGCGTCGGTTATTTGATTTATGCGGGCACTGGTTCGATTGGTGCTTTTATCGACCGCGACCAACAACTGCATCGCGTTGGTGGCCATGGTTATATTTTGGATGATGCAGGTGGTGGTTATTGGATTGCGCGTGAAGCCTTGAAACACATTTGGCGCCGTGAAGATGAACAGCCCGGATGTTGGCAACAATCGACCATGGCGCAAGCCGTGTTCGAACAAATTGGTGGCCATGATTGGGCAAGCTCACGCCAGTTTCTGTATCAAGGCAGCCGTGGTCAGGTTGGGCGCTTAGCGCTGGCCGTTGCCGCGTGTGCCGATGAAGACCGCGATGCAGCGGGCATTTTGCAACGCGCTGGCATGGAGTTAGCGCGCCTAGCCGATCTGCTGACGCGACGTTTTGGTCGCCGCGACTTAGCCCTCGCCGGCCGCATCCGCGAATTACACCCCATCATTGCCCGCAGTTTTGAACAGCATCTTCCTGCTGAAACCACAGTCCATTATCCTAGCAATGCAGCGCACCATGCCGCTGCGCATTTAGCTTTACGAGACGCTTTTTTATGATGATTTCTTCCTTTACCCGGGCCGCGCCCGCACTACGTCGCACCACACGATCTTGCTTATTGATCGGGGTCTTGGCACTCAGTAGTTTGCTCAGTGCTTGCGTTAGCACGGGCTTTAATCTGAATCAAATCGATACTCGCGTCAGCGCCAAAGCACAAGAGAGCCGCGTACGCTTTTTGATTTTGCATTACACCGCGCTCGATCATGACAAGTCGCTCAAGGTCTTGAGTGAACAAGCGGTCAGCGCCCACTATTTGGTCAGTAATGAAGACAAACCACGCGTCTATCAATTGGTCGATGAAAACAAGATGGCGTATCACGCTGGCCTCAGTAGCTGGAAGAACTATACCGCCTTGAATGCCAGTTCGATTGGCATCGAGATCGTCAACTTCGGCTTCGAGGAAACGCCTGACGGCAAACGCTTCTTTGCTTTCCCATCGCAACAAATCGATGCCGTCATCATGCTCGCCAAAGATATCGCGGCGCGCCATCAAATCAAACCAGAGTTTGTACTCGGTCATTCGGACATCGCACCACAACGCAAGAGCGACCCTGGCCCTTACTTCCCATGGAAACGTTTTGCTGAGGCGGGATTGATTTTGTGGCCCGACGAACAATTAGTGGCGCAACAGAAAGCACTCTTCGAAGCACAACTTCCTGATGTCACGTGGATGCAAAAGAAACTGGCGGAATTTGGCTACGCTACACCGCAAACCGGCAAGCTCGATCCAGAAACCAAGAACGTGATCACAGCTTTCCAAATGCGTTATCGCCCTAATCTGTTTGATGGCAATATCGATGCGGAGACCGCCGCCATGCTAGAGGTGTTGACGCGCAAAGCGCCGCAGCCGGCGAGCACAGCGGGAGCGAAGCCATGAGCACAAAGCAAACAGAGCAAGCTGCGCTAGTTACGAAATCGCGCCACGGTTTGTGGTGGGTGCCGAGCTTGGCTTTTCTCGGGGCGATTCCTTTTATCGTGGCACAAAGCTTGTCGAGCGTACTGTATAAAAATCTCGGTGTCTCGAATGCCGAAATTACTTTCTATACCAGCTTGCTGTACTTGCCTTGGGTGATCAAACCCTTGTGGTCACCGCTGGTGGATATTTTTAAGACCAAACGCTTTTGGGTCATCCTCACGCAGATGTTGATCGGTGCCAGCTTATTCGCCTTGTCACTGAGCCTACACACTTCGCATTTTTTCTTTATCAGCTTAGCCGTGTTGTGGTTGATCGCATTCGCCTCGTCCACTCATGATGTGGCTGCAGATGGTTTTTATATGCTCGGTTTGGCACCGTCTGAACGCGCCAGCTTTATCGGTGTGCGGAGCATGTTTTATCGTATCGCGAATGTCATCGGCGGTGGCATTCCGACCTTGGCCTCTGATAGTTTATTCACTTATACCGGCAGTTGGGCGGCAACCTGGACCATCGTGTTTCAAGTGCTGGCTTTTATCTTGATCGCCTTAGCCTTGTATCATTTGTGGGCCTTACCGAAACCGGCTGACGATAAGAGCATCCTAGAAGTGCACGGTAAACAAGTCAGCCTTGACGAAGTCATGCGCGAATTTTTTGCTACCTTCCGTGCCTTCTTCGCTAAGAAAGACATCGGCATCGCGCTCGCGTTTATTTTGCTGTTCCGTTTGGGCGAATCACAAGCGTTGAAAGTGGTGAGTTTGTTTATGCTTGATCCGCGCGCGAAAGGCGGTCTGGGATTGTCGAATCACGATTTTGGCTTGGCCTATAGCATCGTCGGCATCAGCTTCTTGACGCTTGGTGGTTTGCTCGGCGGCTGGTTAATTTCGCGGTTTGGTTTGCGCAAAATGTTATGGCCAATGATGGCGGCGGTGCATCTACCGAATCTTGCTTTTCTGTTTTTGGCCTATGCGCAACCTGAGAGTTTAAGCGTCATTGCCGCTGCGCTGGCAGTCGAGCAATTTGGGTATGGTTTTGGCTTTACAGCCTTCTTAATGATCTTGATGATGATCGCCGACGGCCCACTCAAAACCTCACACTATGCCTTGTGCACGGGCTTCATGGCGGCAGGCATGATGATTCCGGGTATGTTTAGCGGCATGCTGTCGAACTACTTTGGCTATCCCCATTTCTTCCTGTGGGTTTGTGTGTGCACCATCCCAGGCTTTATATTGACGGCGTGGATTAAAGTGGATGCCGACTACGGCAAAAAAGAAACACAGTAAATCCTTAAAACAAAAGTCAGATCAGAACAAAACCAACAATTCTTAAAAGACGACACCATGGCACTCAATTACATCTGGATCGGTTTCTTCATCGTCGGCTTCATCGCTGCCTTGGCTCAATGGCTGTTCTTTGGTGACACCGAAGTCTTCAAGCGCATCATGGACGGCACTTTCGATTCGGCGCGCGTCGGCGTAATGGAAATTGCCTTGCCTCTCGCAGGCGTGATGACGCTGTGGCTGGGCATTATGAATATCGGTGAGAAAGCGGGTGCGATCGACTGGCTCGCCAAGATCATCGCGCCCTTCTTTCAGCGTATTTTCCCCGGCGTGCCGAAAGATCATCCGGCCAATGGTCATATGGTGATGAATTTCTCGGCGAATCTTTTAGGTCTCGATAATGCGGCGACGCCATTTGGATTAAAAGCCATGGAGAGCTTGCAAACCCTCAATCCCAATAAGGATGAAGCCAGCGATGCGCAGATTATGTTTTTGGTGTTGCATACCTCGGGACTGACTTTAATTCCCCTCGCGATCATGGCGCAACGCGCAGTGTTGGGGGCGGCAGATCCTTCGGATATTTTTATTCCTTGTATGATCGCGACCTATGTCGCCACCATGGTCGGCCTCGTGGCGGTCGCAATTCGCCAGCGAATCAATTTGCTCAATCGTGTTGTCATGGGATGGCTAGGCGGCATTACTGGCTTCATTATTTTCTTGGTGTGGTACCTCAGCCAATGTCTCACGCGTACCGAGCTAGAGGTATTTTCAAAACTGACAGCGAATCTTCTACTGTTCTCCATCATCATCGCGTTCTTAGTCGGCGGTATGCGCAAGAAAGTGAACGTGTATGAAGCCTTCATCGAGGGAGCTAAAGGCGGCATCACGACTTCGATCACCATCATGCCTTACTTGGTTGGCATGTTGGTCGCCATCGGTGTGTTACGCAATTCTGGCGTGCTGGGTATGATTGTGTCAGGCTTCACATGGTTCTTTACGCAGCTCGGCATCAACACTGACTTCACTGCGGCACTCCCGACCGCCTTAATGAAGCCACTCAGCGGCAGTGGCTCACGCGCCATGATGGTCGACGCCATGAAGACCTATGGTCCTGATTCTTTCGTAGGCAGACTGTCTTGCATCTTCCAAGGATCTGCTGACACGACGTTCTATATCGTGGCTTTGTATTTTGGATCAGTGGGCATCCGCAAAACGCGTTATGCGATTTCTTTGGGGTTATTGGCGGATTTGGCAGGGGTAATCGCGGCGATCTTTGTGGCTTATTTGTTTTTTCATTGAGGTTTGATTGACGCGGTTGCTTGAGATGAAAAGCCCAAGGTCTCGTACGACACTCAAATGCAGATCGTTGGGCTTCGTAGGTTGGGCTGAAAAGCCCAACGTTTTGTAGCTCAATTCAAATCATATTGTTGGGCTTCGCTTTGCTCAGCCCAACCTACGGTTATCGTTCCTGCGCAGGCTGAAGTTCATTGTCGTTGACTCGTACTCCATTCAAACCCATCCCCACCCTAACCCTCCCCTTGAAAGGGAGGGGACTGGTTCTTTGCTTATCAGGATTTGATGGCTTGGATTCTTTTATCGTTGATTCACGACACTGGATTCCCGTCCTCGATTCACTCTTTCGAGGAAAGGCTCTGCGCGGGAATGACGGGTTCTCGTTTGTTTTCTCCTTTCCTTTCAAGGGGAAGGTTGGGATGGGGATGGGTTTGTTTTTGAGATTCTTTTGAGATTCTTTTGAGATTCTTTTGAGATTCTTTTGGGACTCAAGATCTTGTTTATGTTCACTGAACCTTCTCTGGTCGGGGGTGGCCCGACTGCCAGTTACCTTTTTTGCTTCGCCAAAAAAGGTAACCCAAAAAAGGCGACGCAGGCGCAGCTGCCCTTCGGGTTCCCAATTGGGCGAGCGAAAAATGGGGCGACGCAGAAACTCGCTTCGCTCAAACATCTGCGCCGCTTAATCCCATTTTGCGCTCACCCAATTGGCATCTGCACATGCGGCAACAGCAAAACATACATACTCAACCGTCGCCTAGACTTCAGACGACTGTGGTGTTCCACTGATGCTCCTTCCCTTTCAAGGGGAAGGTTGGGATGGGTTTGGTTTTGAGATTCTTTTAAGATTCTTTTCGGACTCAAGATCTTGTTTATGTTCACTGAACCTTCTCTGGTCGGGGGTGGCCCGACGGCCAGTTACCTTTTTTTTGCTTCGCCAAAAAAGGTAACCCAAAAAAGGCGACCGCAGGCGCAGCCTCCACCGCGCTGCTTGCAAGCAGCTTAGATATTGATGGCGCAAAGCATGCTTTGCGAAACCCCATCAATCTCCCTTCGGGTCCCAAATGCTGCGAGTCAGAAAATGGGAAAGCGTTGAAACTCGCCTTACGGCTCAAACAGCAATGCTTTCTTGTTCCATTTTCTACCCCGCATCATTGGCGGCTCAAGAGCGGAACGGCGAAAAGCGTGCGCTGAACCGGCAGTCATTCATCAGATGGTGCGATGTAGGAGTTGTTTGTGTTTTTTGTTTTTGTTTTTGTTTTTGCATTGACTTTGGCTTTTTGCAGTTGATTTTGACCTTCACCCACTTCTGACACTGCCAATTGTGCGAGGCAGAAATGGGATTAAGAGAGTCAGCTGTTTGAGCCGCAGGCGAGTTTCTGACTCTCCCCATTTTTGCCTCGCTCAATTGGGAAGCCGAAGGCCAGTGGCAGCGTGGTCGCCTTTTTTCGGTTACCTTTTTTGGCGAGACAAAAAAGGTAACTAGCTGTCGGGCTACCCCCGACCTGCAAACTCGAAGAGCGACCAAATCCGAAAAGAATGAAACATAAAAAGACGCTGGATTCCCGCCTCCGCGGGAATGACAGTCGTAGGTTGGGCTGGCAAGCCCAACGTCTTGTAGCTCAACTCAAAGCACATTGTTGAGCATCGCTTTGCTTTGTTCAGCCCAACCTACGCGATCTAATGGCTATGCCGAATGACATGATCACTCCACCGCAATCGAACTCCGCCCACTCTCCTCACCATAACGATTGACACTCGATACCACGACCTGCTTAATCCGATTGCCTTTGTTGTCGAGATCCGCTTTGATGGTAGTTTGTGCGGCGTCTTGTACGCTGAATTGCCAGCCACTTTCGCTGCGTTTCCAAATCGCTAGTTGAACAACGCCGCTCGCATCGCCGTTCCATGAGACCTGTACCGACCTACTCTCTTTGATCGGGTTCAAAACCGGGCGTGGGGTGAGTTGCGTTTGCGGGTTAAGCCAAGGAAAAGCTGGCACTAAAGCAGGCGCGATGTATTTCTCATTGGCTAAACGTGAACGCACTTGTTTGCGGTCTTGGGCCAAGGCGACGAAACTGAAATGACTGTGGCCCGCATTCGGATTGTTACGTGTGACGTCAACTTGTTTGAGAATTTCTTCACTACTCCAGCTCGCTTCGCTATTGTCGATACGGCTGGTATATAAGCCGGGCCAGATCGGACGCTGCATCGTGTTTTGGGCGTGCCAATATTGATTCAAAACGGGAAACGACTGTGCGCTTTGATGAATAGGCCAGTACAGTTGCGGTACTAAATAATCGAGCCAGCCGTTCTGTAGCCACAATTCGACATCAGCATACAATTTATCAAACTGACTAAAACCCGTAATTCCAGCCGGTAAGCGATCGGGACGACCAATACCGAAAGGACTAATGCCAAATTTCACCCACGGCTTGATCTGATGCACCGCGTAATAAATATTCTCAACCAAATGATTCACATGCTGACGACGCCAGTCGGCACGCGATAAAGCGCCACCGCTTTGTTGATAAGCGCGCCAAGCATTGGTATCGGGAAAATCGATCTCTTGACCAGCGCTGTTCTTAATAGGGTAGGGATAGAAATAATCATCGATATGTACACCATCGATGTCATAACGTTGCACGACATCACGGATCACAGCGAGTGTATGTTGCGCAGCGATAGGTTCAGCGGGGTCCATCCATTGCAAATCACCGTAGGTACGCACAACTTGCGGTGCGCGTTTCGCAATATGGGTGGCAGCATTCGGCGTACGCATCGATGGTGTGCGGGCGCGATACGGGTTGAACCACGCATGCAATTGAATCCCGCGTTTATGTGCTTGCTCTATCCAGAACTGTAGAGGATCGTAGTAGGGATTCGGAGCTCGCCCTTGTTCGCCAGTCAAAAACTCCGACCACGGTTCCAAAGTCGAAGGATAAATGGCATCACCACTGGGGCGTACTTGCAAGATCAGTGCATTCAATTTGAGTTGAACCGCCATCTCCAAGATTTGGAGGATCTCGGCCTGCTGCTTTTCGCTACTCAAATCGCGTCGGCTGGGCCAATCGATATTGGCGACGGTCGACACCCAAGCCGCGCGAAATTCACGCGGTGCCGCTGGCGGCATATCGTCTTTGGCTGACGCCAAGGCCCCACCGACCGCCAAAGGATTAACGACCGGTTTCAAGACGATGCCGGGGTCTACTTTTTCATTGGCAGACTTCAGTGCATCACTCTGTGCCGCTTCATTCGTTTGGGTTGATGTTGGCGTTTGGGTTGGTACTTGCGGTGCTGTGCTACAAGCAGCAAGCACCAACAACATCGCTGCTAAACCAAGCTGCGAGCGACGCTGTGGCAAAATGCGAGAAATGGTTTGCTTCAACATCGCCCGTCTTTATAAGGTGACGACCTGATCAAATTCACGTTCGATCAATTCGATTTTGTAGCCATCAGGATCTTGTACAAAAGCGATGACCGTTTTACCGCCTTTGACCGGCCCCGCTTCGCGCGTCACATTGCCACCTTTCGCTCTGACCGCTTCACACGCTTGCGCTGCATTGGGGACTGCCAAGGCAATATGCCCATATGCGGTTCCCATCTCATAGGATTCAACGCCGTAGTTATAGGTCAGTTCAAGCTCTGCGTGTTCAGGGTTATTGCCATATCCAAGAAACGCGAGCGTGTATTGGTATTCTGGATTATCAGAAGTCCGCAACAATTTCATGCCCAAGACTTGGGTGTAGAAATCGATCGAGCGCTGCAAATTACCAACCCTTAGCATCGTATGAAGAATACGCATCATGTCCTCTATGAAAAGCGGGCTCGAAAATATTCGAACCAATTTAAACAAATCAGCCCGCATTGTACCTTGTGAAAGCGCTGCTCGTGATGTGCGTGTAGAATCGGTGCTGCACATGTGAGATTGGCCGCATCAGGAAGGCATTCATCACTCAACGCTATTAACATTTACTCAAGAGGCTTGTATGTCCGACCACCCCGCTACACTGACCGCGCTGATCGCCACCGATGTCGCCCCGCGTGCTAAAAAATCGATTTATCCAGAACCCTTTGCATCGCGAATGGAAGGTCGTGAAAAACGCATTTTAGGTGATCTTTTCGGGCTGACGAATTTTGGTGTCAACCTCACCACCTTAGCACCGAATGCGGTCTCTGCTTTACGTCATTGCCACACGCATCAGGATGAATTCATCTACATCGTTCAAGGCCGCCCAAGCTTGGTCACGAATGAGGGGAAAACACAGTTGGCACCCGGTATGTGTGCCGGTTTTAAAGCAGGCACGGGGAACGCCCATTGCTTACTCAATGAAACCGATGAAGTCGTTTTGTATCTCGAAGTAGGCGATCGCACCCCGAACGACGAAGTTGCGTATCCCGATGAAGACCTTAAAGCCGTGTTTCACAACGGCGGCTGGATGTTTTTGCACAAAGACGGTAGTTCGTACTGACTACCGATTCGCGAGACAAGCGTAGCGAGCGGACTTAGTTTGCTTCGAGAAGCGCACCTGTGCGAATGCACAGCGAGCATCCCAGACGCAAAATATGTTCGCGCAGTAGCTTGTATTTTAATTGTTACCATAGCGACGGAAATAAGCAATTAACCCCTGCGTAGACACATCCAATTGCGCATCCACTTCGGGGTTGCCTTGCAGAGCGGGCAGCAAACTATTGGCTAATTGTTTACCCAATTCTACCCCCCACTGATCGAAAGAATTGATACCCCATACCACGCCTTGCACGAAGACTTTGTGTTCGTACAGAGCTAACAACATACCGAGTTGGAAGGGATCAAGACTGCTCATCAAGATCGTGTTCGACGGCTGATTACCGGCGAACACCTTATGCGGTAATAGCTTGGCGATGTCACTTTCTTTCAAGCCTTGTGCTGCGAGTTCAATGCATGCTTGCTGTTCGGTTTTACCGAAAGCGAGTGCCGAGCTTTGCGCCAAACAATTGGCGAGTAAGGGCGCTTGATGACCGGGCAAAGGATAGTCGCTGCTGGCGGCGACCACGAAATCACAGGGGATCAACCAACCACCTTGATGCAGCAATTGGAAGAAGGCATGTTGACCATTCACACCAATTTCGCCCCACACGATAGGATTGGCGCGACACGCTAGCGGTTCACCATCGCGGCTCACCGTTTTACCATTCGATTCCATTTCCAACTGCTGCAAGAAGCCTGGCAAATGACGTAGCGATTCGTTGTACGGTAACACTGCTGTAGTTTCAGCGCCAAGGAAATTGGTATTCCAAATCGACATCAAGGCTAACAGCACAGGCAGATTTTTTTCCAAAGGCGCACTGCGAAAATGCTTATCCATAGTCTCAGCGCCTTCGAGCAAACGCTCAAAGCCGCGCATACCAATCGCCAAAGCAACGGACAAACCAACCGCTGACCACAAAGAATAACGACCACCGACCCAGTCCCAAATCTGCAAAATATTTTGCTCTGGGATGCCGAATTCCATGGCTTTGCTCGGATTTGAAGTGACCGCGATAAAGTGTTTTGCAATCGCCCACTCTTCAGTCGCTGCCGCCAACAACCAATTCCTCGCCGTGTGGGCGTTGATACTGGTTTCTTGTGTCGTGAAGGTTTTCGAGGCGACGATAAACAAGGTCGTGCGCGGATCCAACCTTTCGATCAAGGGCGCGAGATGCGCGCTATCGAGATTCGATACATAGTAGAAATGAAGGCCAGGATGCTGTTGCGCCGATAAAGCGCGGGTCGCCAACTTGGGGCCGAGGTCTGAACCACCGATACCGATGTTAACGATATTCTGAATCGCATCACCTTTGAAGCCACGCCACAAACCGCTGCGCACCCGTTCAACGATGTCGCGCATTTGTTTGCGCACCGCATGTACTTGCGGCATGACATTGTCTTCCGCGCTCGGGAACGGTGTGTAATCCGTATGTCGCAGCGCGGTGTGCAGCACGGCACGATTTTCACTGAAGTTGATTTTCTCGCCAGCGAACATACGATCGCGCCATTGTTCGACTTCAGCACTACGCGCTAAAGCCACGAGATCATTGAGCGCAGCTCTATCGACGCGTTGTTTAGAGTAATCGACTAAGAGCCCATCGAGCTCATGCGAAAAATGATGAAAACGTTGCGCGTCTTCCGCGAACAAATCGCGTAAGTGGCGATCTTGCAGTCGACTACGATGTCCAAGTAAGGCTTGCCACTCGGCTGTTTTAGTGAGATTCATTGTGCGAATACGATTCTAGAAATTGTAGGCATTCGGAGCAGCGTTTGAGTCCACGGACTTCAACCAACGTCACTGGATTCCTGCCTGCGCAGAAATGACAGGCTATGCTGACCGATCAATGTAAAGATTAGACAACAATCTCTCTCAAAATACCAGCAAAAACCTATAAATGTCGCTCCTGCGCAGGCAGCAGCCCTGTGGATTTTGTTGATTGACGAACGACGCTGAATTCCTGCCTTCGCAAGAATGATATCCAAAATGCCGAGCGGCGATTGAACCTATGCTGTGTGAGCGCTCAGTATTTCACAAGAGATTAGCAAGCGCGACGTAGTGCTCTAATGGAATCGCTTCTGCGCGCAGTTGTGGATCGATTCCAACCTCTTGCAATTGCTGTTCGGTGAACATGCCCGACAAACAGTTGCGGATGGTCTTGCGACGTTGAGAAAAGGCTTTAGTGACGACTTGTTCCAACTTTTCCAGCTCACATGGCAATTTCTCTTTTTTCGGAATCATACGCACAATGGCGGAGTCCACTTTCGGCGGTGGGTCGAAAGCCGTTGGAGGAACGATGAACATTAACTCCATGTGATAACGCCATTGCAGCATGACGGACAAACGACCATATTCCTTGCCGCCAGGTTCGGCCACCATGCGCTCCACCACTTCTTTCTGCAGCATGAAATGTTGATCTTCAACTTGCTCGGCATAGGTCGCCAAGTGGAACAACAGAGGACTGGAAATGTTATATGGCAGATTGCCGACGATGCGTAATTTTTTGCCTTCTGCAACGGGCAAGGTCGCAAAATCAAATTGCAGGGCA
Organism: Undibacterium cyanobacteriorum; assembly: GCF_031326225.1. Classification (GTDB taxonomy): domain Bacteria; phylum Pseudomonadota; class Gammaproteobacteria; order Burkholderiales; family Burkholderiaceae_D; genus Undibacterium; species Undibacterium cyanobacteriorum. Next base: position 3,791,347 of record NZ_CP133720.1, read on the forward strand.
TCGCCTTCGTGAATAATCAAACGCTGTGGATCAAAGCCTTTTTTGAGGCGCGCCACCAAGTCACGATCGAGTTCAACCACATGCAATTGATCGAGACCTTCCAATAACAAACGTGTCATCGCCGCTAAGCCTGGCCCGATCTCGACCATGCTCTCACCCTTTTTGGGATTGATACAGGAAATGATGTCGTTCAGAACCTGTTGATCCGTGAGGAAGTTCTGACCAAAGCGTTTACGGGCAATATGTTGTTTCATGTGTCTTATCTTTACTAAAGCATCGGGCAAACTTTGCGGCAGGCTAGCCTCGTTGTTGAGTCTAATGATGAAGCCTAATTTTGGAGCCTATTTACGGAGCCTAATTACTGCGCCTCTTGCTGCACTGTTTGATCACCGATGGGGTACGGTACTACGTTTGTATTTATATTTAATGAGGCGACTCGCTGACGCGCCCCTTCCGCAGCAAACTTGTCTTAGCTGAATTAACTTGGCTGACTTAACTTGCTTGAATTAAGGCCGCTTGACGTTTCACCATATCGGCGGCCATTCGCATTGCGACTTTCATGCTACCTGCGTCAGCGAGACCCGTCCCTAACTTTGCTAAATCGAGCGCGGTGCCATGATCAACCGACGTACGTATTAAAGGCAAACCCAAGGTGACGTTCACACCAAGTCCAAAACTCGCATGCTTTAACACCGACAAACCTTGGTCGTGATACATCGCCAACACACAGTCCGCATCTTTCAAATATTTATGCTGGAACAGTGTGTCCGCCGGAAATGCACCCCGTACATCCATACCCAAGGCACGTGCCTGTTGAATAACAGGATTGATCACGTCGATTTCTTCACGCCCCAAATAACCATTTTCGCCAGCGTGCGGATTGAGGCCCGTCACGAATATACGTGGTTTGGCGATACCAAACTTTTGGCGTAAATCTTGATCGATGATCTGCAAAGTCGTCAACAGCGCATCGAATTGAATCGCATCAGCGACCTCACGCAAAGGCAAATGCGTGGTCGCTAAGGCAACGCGTAAGGGGTGCAGCAAGGCTTGATTTGCCTCACAAGCCAACATCATCACCACTTGCTTCGTCTGCGTTTTTTCTGCGAGATACTCGGTGTGACCGGTAAATGCTACGCCAGCATCATTGATCGTGCTTTTTTGCAGTGGCGCGGTGACCATGGCATCGCACCAATCCTGTTCGATAGACTCTATCGCCAAATCTAAGGTCTGCAATACCGCACGTCCATTGCGCGCATCTAATTGGCCCGGCACGACATGCGCATTGAGTGGGCAGTCAATGACAGTGATTTGATCCTTGCCACATCCGGGTAAGCCATTGTTTCGGAGCGCTTGCTGCGAGATACCCATCAAGCGGATGTCGCGGTCTAGCTCTTGCGCTAACATGGCGAGATAAGCCGCGTCCCCCATTAAGACGGGACGCATCTCATGCCGTAGCGCCCACGCCGCCAATAAGGAAATTTCAGGTCCTATACCAGCGGGTTCACCGACTGTAATAGCGATGACGGGCGTCGATCCAGCCATTATTTATTTTCCGTACGGAACTCCACATAACCGCGATCACGCAATTGACGCAACCAGCTTTGCACTGCCTCATCGGATTTGCGAGCGCGCACAGCTTGACGTGCTTTCGAACGTTTCTTCTCGATCGAATCTTCAGTCTGTTTGCGTTCAGTCACTTGAATGATATGGAAACCCAACTGTGTTTCGACCGGATCACTGACTTCATTGATCGCCAATTTGTTCATCGCGGCTTCGAACTCTGGCGAAGTATCACCTGGATAAACCCAACCCAACTCACCACCTTTAGCAGCGGATGTATCGATGGAATTGGTCTTTGCCAATTCTTCGAAAGTCGCTGTTTTATTCATGATTTTCGATTTGAGCTCGGCCAAAGTCGCTTTCACTTGAGCCGCTGTCATCATTTGCGATGGACGCATCAAGATATGACGCACGTTCGATTGTGTACCCGCCAAATCAACGACAGGCGCGGCGTCACGCTTACCCAACAATTTCAAAATATGAAAACCGTTCGGGCTACGGATAATTTCGGTAAAGCCACCGACGAATGGAATCTTATTCACGGCTTCCATGAACAATGGCGGAATCTTGTCTTGTTCGCGGTAACCCACTTCGCCACCTTTCATCGCTTCGACGGAATCCGAGTAAGTCGCCGCCAATTTCGCGAAGTCCTCACCAATACGCATGCGTTTAAAAACTTCTTGCGCACGAGCTTGTCGTTGTGCGATCACTTCGGCAGAGGCATTTTCAGGAATACGAACCATGATGTGACCGAGGTTATATTCTTGATTCTTATTCGGTGCGATGGCTTCCGCAGCAAGGAAGTTGTCGATTTCGAGTTCAGAAACTTGGATCTTGCTATCGACTTCGCGCTCACGCACACGTTGCATCAAAATTTCATCGCGAATGTCTTCGCGGAATTGTGCAAATGGCGTACCTTCACGTTCCACTTGATTACGCAATTCTTGCAAAGTCATTTTGTTGGACTCTGCCATACGTTGCAAAGAACGATCCAACATGACATCGTCGACGCGCATGCCCTGCTCTTTCGCCAATTGAATTTGTAGGCGATCAGTAATCATGCGCTCCAAAACTTGTTTTTGGATTTCTGAGCGATCTGGTGGAGTTGTGCCTTGCGCGCGCAAACCACGCTCGATTGTGTTGATACGATCATTCAATTCGAGGTTGGTAATCGCTTCATCGCCTACCACGACTGCAATCCCGTTCACAGAAACTGGTTTGCTTGACTTCTTAGCACTCGGCTTCAGCGGTGTCACTTCTTGGAGTGGTGCAACCGGCGAACTATTCTGAGCAGCCGCATAATTGGCCACGAAATTACTCATTAAAAGGCTCAATAACGCAGAGGAAATACCGACGGAAACAGCACGCTTCGATTGATTCATTTGCAAAAAGTGTCGCATAGTCATCCAAAAATCCACAAAGATAGAAGCCGAAGCCTTATCAAAATAAAATGTGAAAAGCACCAAAAAGCTGGTTTTTCACGCAATCCGCTCCGTCAAAATTTGACGAAAGCTGCAATATACACGGATATCCAAGAAGCGCAAAACCGAGCTAGAGAGCATTTACCCTGCCTGGTTCTTCTAAGCAATTCTTCGATCTCCGTGGTGTTCCTTCTTACCGATCAATTTACTACTTATTTACTACTTATTCCGCTCATTCATTATCGCTACTCGGGCGATATCCTGAAATGGACTTCTTCAAGGTTTCCACTGGGTTCGAGCCGAAACCCAAACGCGCCAAACCGGTCAATTCCAACTGAATTGCAAAACCAGAGTTATTGTTCAAGCGTGTCGTCGCAAAACGATGCGCTACAAAACGTAAAGCCCAGCAATCGGCACGATATTCCAAGCCAGCCAATCCTTCGACCAACTTGCGATTCAACAGAGAATAGTTACTCTTACCAACCGCATACCAGCGATACGATATTGGCCATTGCCCCGACACTTCGATCTGCTTTAAAACATCACGCTGGAATTGATACTGCAAGTTCAGCAGTTTTTTCTCAGCGGGTTCCCAATGAATACCGTAACTTGAACGCACTGATTGTCGATCACTCTGACTTACTTGCAAGGCGGCCTCAGCACTCAAACTTGACGACAATTGCCCGCTCCCCGCAATCAAGATATCGGAACGGCTTGGATTCGTCTTACCATCCAGGCTCACGCGCTGGGTATTGAAATAAAAGCGCTGTCCCAATGCAAACTTGAAGCGTTCGATACCATCTTCTTCGAGGAAGCGCGACACCAAACCTGCGGTGACTTGATTCGAATCGCCAATGCGATCGTGTCCGGTAAACCGATTCTCACTAAAAATCTGGGCGAAATTAAAGTCAGCCGCTGCAGTATCAAACAAAGGCAGCTTACTTTGATCTCGATACGGCGTATTCACGTAGAACAAACGCGGTTCCAAAGTTTGCACCATGGATTTGCCAAAAAACTTAGTCGCTCTCTCGAACACCACGCCTGTATCTAAAGACACGCTCGGCACCGAACGTTGATAGCTCGAAGTGAGGCTAGTTGTTGGATCTTCTAACTGATACTGCGTGGCATGGAAGGACATCTTCGGCACCACGAAAAATGCAGGCTGTATCCACGGCAAAGAGACTTGAGGATTGATCACCGCACGATTACCGCGAATGAAACTCGGGTGCCAAAAACGCGTAGCCATCGCATCAACCGACCAGTCGAAGCCCATCACATCGTTTTGTCCCGCATGAAAACTCAACTGCGGCAGACGTTCGTAGGGCAAGGTAATGGGTGCGGTTGGATCTTGCAATACTTGATAGCTGGTAGAACGCAAAGAGGCATTCCAAATGCCACCGTAGTAATCTAATCCAACTTCGCGCAGTAACAAGCGCTGCGCGGTTTTGGTGGTTGAGTTGGAGAAATCGGCTGGATAATCATTGTCAGAGGCGCGATTCAAGTTCCACGAGAATACCGCTTGCGGACTCAATTTTTGTGTATGCGTCGAATTGATCGCATAACGCGTGGTTTCGGTCAATTTATCGGAGATCCCTTCAATAGCCGTTTCACCGAGATAGGTTTCACCGAGGTAGCGTCCTTCGAGGCCAAGTTGTAAGCCACGTCGCGCAATCATCTTAGGTCGCACCGTCAAATCACGATTCGGTGCGATATTGAAGTAATAAGGCAGACCAAATTCAACACCGCCCTTGTTCGAGTGCCCCACAATCGGCGGCAACAAGCCTGAATGACGCGCGCCAGATAAAGGAAAACTAAAATCTAACCACGACGGGGTCGCGATAATCGGCACCCCTTTGAAATACAGCACTGATTTTCCAGCGACGCCGGTATCGAGGCCCGTATCTAAATTCAACGTGTCGGCCTTAAGGTACCAATCAGGGTCCAAACCTTGGCAAGTACTATAGGTGCCGTTGGTAATGGTGGAACGCTCTTCGCCAGCGAAATCGATACGCTCGGCTTTTCCCTGTCCGTTGTTACGAGCCAGATAGTAGGTCGGCTTCGTGACGTAGCCCACCCCAGTTTCCATCACATAACGCAGCAATTGTCCGGTGTAACAATCTTCGCCACGGGTCAATTGAATATTGCCTGAGGCTTCCACCTTGTCTTCAGTTTGCTGATAACTTGCACGATCTGCCGTTAACTTGGTCTCTCCACGCAGCACTTCGACTTGATCTTGCAATTCAATCAATTGCTCGGGTTGACCTGAAATAGTCAGCGCCTTTATCAACGTCGGAATGGTCGATGGATCAGCCGCTTTAGCGGGGGCTTGCTTCTTTTTATTGCCCGAAGAAAGTGTTTTACTGACTTTTAGAGGATCTTGCTCACTCGCATTCGCAGGCTCTTGCTTCATCAGCGACTCTTGCGCCGATACGGAAGCAAAGGCTGAACAGAATAAACCTGCCAAAACCGTTTTTGCAAACATAGGAAACCTGGCCGCTGAATGCGATAATACGGGTTTTACTGGATGTCGCTGCAAACGCATGTCGTAATCGGTGAATGGCATTTCGAAGTAATTGTTAGGGACGCAATAAGCGCAATAGCGACAAGCTTGAGCGAGTAAGTGAGTACTTCAAATCCGAAGTTTCGAACCAGAGTTCCGAACCAGGGTTTCTAAGCTCAGGTTCAAAACTGAAGTTCTTGCTCCGCGCTCAGTTTGCTTTGCAAAAACGCTTATTATAGGCGGAAACACCCTGATGGTTGAGTAACAATGCCGTTCTGCTATGCGATTCTCGCCTTTCCCGACGACCGTGCAAAAACTGCAATAACGACACAACTTCACTGCTTTTGATGGAATTATTATGTCTGACCTCAACAATCTCACGCCTAGCAATGACGATCAACGCTTAGTCGCCCTCAAGCAATGGCTACACACATTGGATAGCACCAAACTGGACTTGCAAAGCATGCGTCCCGCCTCCGCCGATGCCAGCTTCCGCCGTTACTTCCGCATCAATGCTACCGATACAGACAGCACTTACATCGTCATGGATGCGCCGCAACCGGCAGAGGATGTCAAACCTTTCATCAAGGTCGCAGAACTTTTTCAATCTCTGCATTTAACAGTACCGCAAGTACTGGCAAAGGAGATTGATCAGGGATTTCTGTTATTGACGGATCTCGGCACCACCATGTATTCGCACGTGCTCAATAATGACACCGCACATAAACTCTACATGGATGCGATCGACTCCTTGGTCTTAATGCAATCGCAAAGCCAAGCCGATGTCTTGCCCGAATATGATCGCGCTTTCATGCAGCGCGAATTGATGATCTTCCCCGAATGGTATATCACCAAACATCGTGGCTACACTTTAAATGACACGCAAACGGCTAGCTTGAATAAAGTCTTCGACGCGATCTTGGCCAACGTGATGGCGCAGCCGCAAGTGTTCGTGCATCGTGATTACCACTCACGCAATCTAATGTTGATGGACAAAGGCAATCCGGGCATCCTCGATTTCCAAGGTGCTTTGTACGGACCGTTGACGTATGACTTGGTCTCGCTGTTGCGCGACGCCTATGTGCAATGGGATGAAGAAATGGTGCTCGATTGGGCCATTCGTTACTGGGAAAAAGCCAAAAAAGCGGGCTTGCCAGTCGCCCCCGATATCGACAGCTTCTACCGTGATTTCGAATACATGGGCTTGCAGCGCCATCTGAAAATCCTCGGCATCTTCGCCCGCCTCGCCCACCGCGATGGCAAGCCGCACTATCTCGACGACATTCCAACCGTGATGGATTACGTACGCAAAACAGCGAATCGCTATAGCGAATTAATTCCACTGTTGCGTTTGCTCGATGTGATCGAAGATAGCGCGCCGCAGTTTGGTTATACGTTCTGATTCAAGACCACCTTGGCCAAGCAAACGCACATGGAAGCGAACAGCCTCAACCCGACTCTGTCGGAACTCTTACGTGGACACAATGTAGCGCACGAAGAGTCAGGCGGATGGCTGGCTCCGTATGGCCAATTGCCGGCAATCCGCGCTAACTGGTACCCCAAAGACGGCAGTGGCGTTCTTCAAATCGACGTACTTTTACAAGACAAGCGTATCATCGAAGAATGCTTTGCTGGCTTTGGAGAAGGCGAACGCGCAATCGCGGATGCCTTCCAAAACTTCTGCGTCAATTCTTTCCACGTGATGTTGGCGGCCTTCTGGAACATCAAAGATGAGAATCAGGTCACCATCGAAGCTTGGGAAATAGGCGCGAAACACTATACCGCCTACATCGGCAATTTTGGTCGCAGATGTATCGATGACTGCCCTCCTGAACCGCCGACACAGCTGTTTATGGAGTGGGAAAACGCCATCAAATCTGAGGTCGCCCAAGAAAAGATGCAGGATACATCCTGGTTCAGATTTTATTTCGGAGACATACGCGGTGATCAAATCTTTGAGGCACTCAAAGAAAATCAGGTGTGGGGCGCTGGTTTAACCGCTCTCAAATCGATGCACTGGGAAAAGTCGCAAGAATTTTATAGTGTGCGCAATTTCATGATCTTAAAGGAACGCGTCAGTGAGAGGCCGGGAACGATTAAGAGATTTTTGTCGTCATTATCGTCCGGCTTCAGGCACAAATTCGGACACCAACAGTGAATTTTAAAAATACAGAAAAAACGAGAACCCCAACATGAAAGCAATGATATTGGCTGCTGGTCGTGGCGAGCGTATGCGTCCTTTGACTGACACTTGCCCGAAGCCGCTCCTCAAAGTGCGTGGTCGTCCTTTGATCGTTTGGCACATTTTAAATTTAGTGAAGGCGGGCTTCATTGAGATCGTCATCAATCATGCGCACCTCGGCCAGATGATTGAAGACACGCTCGGTGATGGCAGTAAGTATGGCGCAAAGATTAGTTATTCCGCGGAAGGCACCGCCTTAGAAACCGCTGGCGGTATCGCCAAAGCCTTGCCACTACTTTCGCCGAATGGTGTTGATCCATTTTTGGTTGTGTCGGGTGACATTTACATTCCGCACTTTAATTTTGCGGATTGCCGCGGCGTGCTCGAGGACAATGATATGTGGGGCAATCCACATCCTTTGGATAAGCGCGATGTGGCATGGCTGTATATGGTCAAGAATCCTGATTTTCATCCACAAGGCGATTTTGTCTTGAACTTGATGGGTCTCAAGAACAAGAGTTCTGAGAAAGAAAGCAGCGCGACGTTTGCGAATATTGGCGTGTATCGTCCCGAATTGTTTAAAGACATAACGCCAGGCACCCACGCGAAACTCGGCCCGCTCTTGCGTGACTTGGCCGATCGTGGGCAGCTTGGTGGTGAACTTTATCGCGGCGAATGGCATAACCTCGGCACGCCAGATCAATTGGCGGCATTGAATGCGCCTTTGCGTGCCGCGCCATCGAATACCGCACATTGATCGTACATAAAGGAACGCAATACTGCGGCGATTAATCATCCACTAGGCTATTTTGCGAGACATCAAAGGATGACCGCAAAACTTCCTTACAATGCACAGACTAACTTAGGCATACTGTCTTCGCAAAATAGGTTCACTATAAACGCGTGCTAACAAAAAATATGCAAGCTCCCGCTCCATCCTCTGCAGCTTCACCGATGACGACCACGTCGTCCCATCCATCACATTATCGTTTTGTGATTTGCGGTGCCGGCCCGGTGGGACAAGCCTTGGCTTTGGAGTTACATCGTGGCGGCGTGGTGGCAAATGAGATTTTGCTGATCGATGCCAAGAACGCCGAGCAAGTGAGCAAAGATGCGCGCACCATTGCGCTCTCACATGGAAGTCAGCAATTACTAGAACGCTGGCATGCCTCGCCGCAGAATGCTACCGCGATTCGCGAAATTCATGTGAGTCGTCGCCGTCATTTCGGCCGCACACTGATCCATGCACAAGATTACAGCTTGCCAGCTTTGGGATATGTGGTTCGTTATGGCGACATCATCAACCCATTAGAGCGCAGCTTGACTCAAGCGGACCTCCAAGTACTAAGACCACAACTGGTCGCCGCGATTCACAATGCTGATGACGAGGCAGACGTAGTGCGCATTGCCCTTGCAGGCCGCGACGACATCACCGCTGATTGTGTGATTCAAGCAGAAGGCGGTATCTTCAGCGACCAAGTGCAGCGGCAACAACATCGCGACTATCAACAAAGTGCCGTGATTGCTCACGTCAATTGCGCTCACCCGATCGCCCATCGCGCTTTTGAGCGCTTTACCGAAGAAGGCCCGATCGCTTTGTTGCCGCAAGACGCTGGTTACTCATTGGTGTGGTGCTGCCGCCCTGAGCGCGCCAACAGTTTGCAGCAACTCGACGATGTCGCTTTTCTACAAGCCTTACAGACCGCCTTTGGTGATCGCGTGGGACAGTTCACAGCGGCCTCGCCCCGCTTCGTGTTTACCTTGGGTTTGAACGCACAAGCGGATGCGAGTCGTCGCACCGTGAAAATTGGCAACGCTGCGCAAACCCTGCATCCGGTGGCTGGGCAAGGCTTGAACTTAGGCTTGCGCGACGCTTTTGTCTTGGCTCAGCATTTGCTGCGCGATCCGGTCGAGATCGGCATTGAAAAATTCATGCAAACCCAAGAGCATGATCGTCAACGCACGATTAAAATCACCGACGGCATGGCACGACTATTTGCCGCCAGCGCCGACGGCAGTGCTTTGCAAACGGTGTTGGGACTGGGACTCAGCGCGGTTGATCTGCTATCGCCGTTGAAGCGAGAACTGGCTGAACAAATGATGTTTGGGCGACGTTGAGGTTAGCGGCACAATATTGATTCCGTGGGTTGGGCTGGAAAGCCCAACACTCACACGCTCCAAAATCCCACCCCACACAAAGCATGATTGTTGGGCTGCGCTACGCTTAACCCAACCTACGTGTTCGAGGAAAAGATTGTGTAGGTTGGGCTGGAAAGCCCAACACCACTTGCCTCAAAACCGCAAACCACATATCGCATGAATGTTGGGCTGCGCTGCGCTTAGCCCAACCTACGTGTTCGGGAAAAGTTCACACAATGTCTATTTCGTCACCTGCGAAGGACGCTTCAAACGCGACACCCGTTTCGCACTTTTTTCATCGCGTATTTGAAAACTCAAACTCGGCACATCATCTGCCTGCAGCTTTACATCGCATTCGATCAATTCATCGCGACGAAACGCATGCACACGGATCGCGTCTCCGATGCGATAGGGGCTGAGCGCTGTCGCCAAACCATTGTCGCTATCGGCAGCCGTCACGCGTAGTCCGTTGATAGCAACCAGTACATCACCGGCCGATAATCCAGCACGATGCGCTGCGCCATTTTCATACACAGTAGCCACTTTACAATCACCGCCGCTCTTACTCAAACGGACATTGAAAGCGGCCTTTTTACTGACTTCTGCGCCAGAAAGGTCAACACCAAAACAATCGTACAGATCTGCCAATGGCACATCATCAACGCCATCCACATATCGCTTAAGATACGGCTTCACGGCGACGCTGGTCGCCTTCATGACGACCTCGGCGAAAGCTTCTTCGTCGAGCCCGTGTTGCGATGATGGAGAGGTATAAAAATCTTTACCGTATTGCTTCCATAATGCGCGCATGACGTCGTCGAGTGACTTCTTGCCTTGAGTCTCTTTACGAATCAACAAATCCAAACCAAGCGCAACTAAAGAGCCTTTGGTGTAATAACTGACAATCGCGTTCGGTGAATTTTCGTCTTGGCGGTAATACTTGGTCCACGCATCAAAACTCGATTCGGCAACACTTTGTTTTTTACGGCCACTGCCACGCTGCACCAAGTTAATCGTTTTCGCGACCAGCTTGAAATAAGCCGGCTCATCGATCAAACCGGTGCGGCACAAAAAGAGGTCATCGTAATAACTGGTGAAGCCTTCAAACAACCACAACAAACGTGTGTAATTTTCTTGCGTCAAATCGTAAGGGGCGAAGACCGCTGGTTTGATGCGCTTCACATTCCAAGTATGGAAATATTCATGGCTGCACAAACCCAAGAAGCTGCGATAGCCATCACTCATTTCCGCTTTATGCTTGACCGGCAAATCGCTGCGATTGCAAATCAAAGCCGTCGACGCGCGATGCTCCAAACCGCCATAGCCATCGCCAACTGCCATCGTCATAAACACATAGCGTTGCATCGGTGCTTGTTTGCTACGCGGCTCAAAAAAGGCGATCTGCGCTTCACAGATTTGCTGTAAATCTTTGGCGATGCGAGGCAAATCAAGATTGGGTACACGTCCCGTGACAACAAAATCATGCGGCACGCCGTGCGCCTTGAAGCTTACCATTTGGAAGTCACCCATCTCGACTGGGTGATCGATCAACTCATCATAATTCGCGGCGATATAGGTTCCGAAGCCGTAGCGTTTGGCTTTCAGCTCTGGCAATGAAGTGGCGACGCGCCAAGATTTTGCGGCGCTGGCATCGGGTGCTTGAATATCGACGACATGTGGCAAATGCTCACATCCCTGCGCGCACAAGAACACGCTGGTGCCATTGAAGAAGCCATGTGATTGATCGAGATGGGCGGCGCGCACCGATAAATCCCAGGCATAAACTTGATACTCCAGTTGCAGCGGACCATCACACGGAGCGGCACGCCAAGTACTTTTATCAAGTTTTTTGAGCGCGACTTTTTTACCTTTGCTATGCGTTTTGATCTGCACGATATTGCGCGCAAACTCGCGCACCATGTAACTACCCGGTATCCACACGGGCAAGGAAAAAATCTGCCCTTCTGCTGCAGGGTTTGTCACCGTAATGCTGACTTCAAACAAATGTGCAGCTAAATCGCTGGCTTTAATCTTATACGACACGTTCGTCATACTCACATCCTCTACTATCTAACCTCAATGAAAAAAATCCTTGTGCCGCGAAGGTCACAAGGATTTTTCTTTCACAAAAACGTCATAGCCCAATGCGTCGATGCGCTCTAACAAGCTTAGTGCGAACGCACCGTGAAGATCACAAACATCAAGATCTGCGTGGCAACGACTACGCTGGTCAAACGGAAACGCAATTCGACAAACCACGATGGAATATCGAAGCGTTGATACATGCGCTTATCGTATTGATAGGAGAAAATGAAGGCTGCCATTTGCACCAAGAAAGCAGCGCCTGAGATATACGCCATCGAAAACCACGCGACGATGGTTGGCACCACGCCCCACAGCAAATCCCGTTTTAAATCCTCTACTGAGCGTTCTTTACTGATGAAGGATAAGCCCCAATGCAAACCACCCACAAAGCCCAAAATAGCGATGCCGTAGACCAATTGCGCGCTGACAAAAAACTCCGCTACTTCCAAGGGCACAATACTGCACAACAACATCAACAAGACGAAAGGCGATAAGGCGGCAATCCCCAAACGCGTAGCAAACTGTTTATCTAAAGTATTCATAATTTCTAAATCAAAGTCGTACCGCCACAAGCCACATCACTGTTTTCAACTTGATAGCGAGCAGTCTATTTCAAGGAAGACGCTATTTTAGGCGAAAACAAGGGAAAGAGCCCGCTACTTCTCGGAATTTAGCGTCATTATCTGAATAAGCATTCAATTTAGGACTGTATCAGAGAAGAGGCCAAAGGCGATCCCTAACTAAGGCGCTGACGCGAGATCCGCAGCCGTATCGATATCGCGCAAAACGCCGATATCCTCCACCGGCACTTCGCACACAGCGAAGCTCGCCAACAAGGAGCGCGCTCCTTGATCACCTTGTAGCGCACGCAAAAGGGGGAACATCGCGGCGGCAAACCCCACTGGATGTCCGCGCCGCGTTTGATAAGTCGGCACAACAATCGACGCCGCCTGATTTGCCAAGCATGCTAGCATCTGCTCACGCAAACCCTGCAGAGTGGCCACTTGAATCCACGGCATATCGGCTAGAACCACAAACACTGCTGAATGGTGTGCTTCAAGTTGCGTCACGCCATAGGCCAAACTATGCCCCATGCCTGAGGCTGCATCGGGGCAAATCAACAAGCGCGACGCATACTTGTGCACGAAGGATGCGTCCAACGGCGTATCTGGGGCAAGTACGATCTGAAAATCTGGAAATACGGAAGCCACGGTCAACACCGTGTGCTCAAACACGGTGCGGCCATCGGATAGATATTGATTGAGCTTAAACGCCTCCCCAGTCGGGTCGAAACGTCGTCCTCGACCTGCGGCCAATATCAAGGCCTGGATTGATGCGGCGTCAGATTGTCGTGTTTGCTTTGGCTTTAGCGTTGGCGCTGGTGCTGAGGCTGAGGGTGAAGCTGGATCTATCTTCAACATAGCACAGCCTCACTGAACATCAACGAGCAGCTACTGCCGGCGCTGGTGCTGGGCTCTTCATACTCGCCCATTTATCTTCCAAAGCTTTAACATCGACCATGCCTGGCAAGCGACTACCATCGGTAAAGATCACAGTGGGAGTTCCTGTGACACGGAATTTCTGGCCCAGCGCAAGAACTTTATCATGCGGAGTCTGGCAACCAGCTGCCGCTGCTGGTGGGAGCTTGCCTTCTAGCATCCACTCATCCCATGCTTTACTGCGATTCGCCGAACACCAAATGTCGCGCGACTTCTGCACCGAATCATCTGCCAAAATATTGTACATAAAGGTGTAGATCGTGACGTTGTCTACGCTTTGCAAAGTCCTACGGAATTTTTTGCAGTAACCGCAATTCGGATCTTCGAAGATTGCAATCACACGCTTACCATCCCCTTTAACGTACTTCACCGCCAAGTCCAACGGCAATTCATTAAAGTTCACCTTAGTGATTTGATCGATCCTTTGCTTGGTGAAATTGGTTGCCGCTTTATTGTCGAGCACGCTACCCACAAATAAGAAACTCGCCTTCGCATCGGTATAAATTAATTCTGGACCAATCCGCACTTCATACAAACCGCCGTAAGGCGTTTTGGTGACCGACTCAATCTTCGTGCCGGGGCCTAAGCTGCGTACCAAAGTCTCGCGGATATGTTCTTTGCGCCGCGCTTCCAACTTCGCCAATCGCGCTGCCTTGGCCGCTTTGTTTGCGCTCGGTGATTTGGCTGGCTCTGCCGCAACCTTCTTTACAGCTGTATCTACAGTAGCTTTAGGTGTCGCTTGTGGAGCTGCCACTTCCGCAGTTTGCGCGAAGCTTGGCGCACCGACGCACCAAAGCGCTGCGGTGCTCAGAGCAAAAATCGAACGTAAAACAGTTTTCTTCATAGTGTAATCTCTGTGACGATTCTTCAAGATGGTGCGTTTCTCAGCTACCCATCGCGTGTGAAATCAACTTGCGTTTTAGGACAGGCAAGCGATTAAGTAAGTTCAAACCTGCACTACGCAACAGACGAACGGCAGGAATTGGACTACCAAAGAGATGATATAAACCATCGGTCGTCAGTTGCATCAAAGCGACCTCTTCAGCCCGCTCCCGGCGGTAGCGACTCAACACGCGTTCATCGCCACAATCGCGATGCGTTTCGCGTTCTTTGATACAACGCAGCAAATCACGCACATCGCCAAAACCTAAGTTCATTCCATGGCCCGCCATCGGATGCACCGCATGGGCAGCATCGCCAATCAAGGCCACGCGTTGCGCCACCAAACTATGTGGGCGAATCAAACGCAAAGGGAAAGCCTTGATAGCTTCTGGTAAAACAGGAGTCAAACGCCCTAAGACTTCAGTACTGTAGGGCGCCAGACGATCGATCAAGGACTGCATATTCTCTTGCATGATCTGCTGCGCTAAATCATCCGGTGCAGACCACACCAAAGACACGCGATTCCCCGGCAGCGGCAGCAACGCAATAATGCCCTGTTCCTGCACAAACCATTGATGGGCCACACCATGATGCGGTTTCTCGCATTCAAAATTACACACTACGCCTTGCTGATGATAAGAGCGATAATCCAAACCGATATCAGCTTGACCGCGCACCCACGATTGAGCACCGTCAGCACCAATCACCAGTTCCGCTTGCAAGACACGACCGTCGCTCAGTTGTACAGTGGCTTTATCACTATCGCACCGCAAAGCAATCGCCTGCCCCACCACCGATGTAATGTGACTCGCAAAACGCAATGCGGTATCGAGCGCATTGGCCAGATTCTGATCTTCAATAATCCAAGCCAACTCATTCGTATGAGCACCATAGGCATCAAAGCCCAAATCGCCATTGGCGAGTTCAGCCGCATCAAAAACACGCATTGCACTGACCGGAGCGATCCGTGCAGCATCGAGCGCACCCCAGACCTTGAGGCCGTCCAGCAACTGATGAGCGACATGGTTTAAGGCAAAGACACGCACATCCCACTCGCTCATTGGCGAAGACGGACGCGGCGGCGCGCTGCCGAGCAAGACGACCGAAATTCCCATTTGCGACAAGCCCAAAGCCGCCGCCTTCCCTACCGCACCGTCGCCAACAATACAAACTTGCGAACGAATGACAGAATCATTCATAGCCACACTCATTAATAGTCTTGTCTAAAGTCTTGTCTAAAAAGATGCTAAATGCTCAAGGCGCCCAATAAAGCCAAGCGACGACACCCATTCGCGAATGAGCAAGATCGAATGACGACTAAGCAGCTCCCGACCAGCGAAGGCCAATGTGCAACCGCAATCGACTATCTTGCGCACCAAGCCTTCTATTATACGTGAGCCCCGCCAAGGCCAAGAACGACCCCAGAAAAAGCGCCTTAAGCCTTGAGGGATCACAAAATTCAAAGGAATTTTCGCGACACAACAAAAAAGGTTTGCCTTTTTCAAGATCATCCGCTATACTTTTGCGTCTTGGCCTGGTAGCTCAGTCGGTAGAGCAGAGGATTGAAAATCCTTGTGTCGGTGGTTCGATTCCGCCCCGGGCCACCAAGAATAATGCGGCTCACAGCGATGTGGGCCGTTTTGTTTTGGGCTTTCGGTTTTTCTTTTCAAGAAAGATAAGTCCCCCGCATTCTTAGTTTCGCCCAATTCAACTCGCATAAAAGCAAAAAGCCCACAAAATGTGGGCTCTTCATAAGTGGTGAATCATCTGTAGCAACCCATGCTATCTGCATGGTGTCACCACCTTTACCAAGCGCACGCTATCTGCGTACTGCCCTTTTAGAATCATTACGCTTAGTATGTGTTTGATCAGATCACATACCAAGACCTTCTTACAAATTATTTGCGGCATCAAGCAGTTATTTGAAAGCGAAAATCTTGTCCACCTCACTGCTTACACAACCTAGGACTAGGCATGCGCCGTCCTACTGAAACATACGATTTAAGACGTACGTCCCAACACCTAAATCATTTTCCTTAAACCCATGCTATCTGCGTGGTGTCCTTGGCCGATTAGAAGTGGGTCATGTGTTCGATCACTCATACAAGTTTTCGAACAGATACACTCTTGCGACGTCATAAAGATTATTTTGCGGTGTCAACCCATGCTATCTGCATGGTGCCAATACCGCGCTGCCGTCTTTACAGCATCTTTGTGGCTGAAATTTTGCGTGATACTCTCGGAAGAAAGTCATCGCACAAACTTTTCAAAAGCAATTAGTTCAAGATTTGAATATTGCTCGCCTTGTCGCCTTTTGGGCTAGATACGCGATCGAAAGACACGCGCTGATTCTCAGCCAAGCTTTTGAAACCAGTTGATTGAATGTCTTGAAAGTGAGCGAATAGATCCGCTCCTCCAGCATCCGGTGTGATAAAGCCAAAACCCTTAGCGTCGTTGAACCATTTAACGATTCCTGTTTGATTACTCATTCTTTTCTTTCAATTTAAATTTGGCGAACTTTCTACAGGTCTCATACCACCAACACGATAACGCACCTTGGACAATGAGATGAAAAAAGCCTGCCTGCGGGCAAAATTGCCGAGGACACTTACTAGCAAGAGATGAAACCGAAGGAAAAAAAACAGAACGACTAGAGGGACACAGCCATGCGGAATTGGGACCAACAATATTACGACCTGATACAAGCGTTGAGCGGAATATACAGTACTACTTCGAAAACACCTAGGATTATTATTATTTATTTTTTTAATGTTGAAATGAAAACACCTGATGTGTGTCGCTATTAGCCATGCTTATTTACAAGACATTCGATAGCCTATGAAGAACCCGACATGCCCTCATTCGCATCGACATCGGAATCGTATATCGCCTCTTGCAAAGCATGTGAGATCAAGTCTATGTGTGTCGCGCCGCCGTCATATCGATGTATCGGCTCAAGATAAATTTGCTACGTTTTTTCCAGCGCATTCACTATTCTCTACTGCCCTGAATATCGATAGAATAGATAAGGCAATTCATTCGTTTTCTACTTCACCAGTGGTACGACTAAAGGGACATATGTGTTGAACGCTGATAAGGACATTCGAAATTCACAGACCACTACGTCTGATCAACCCAAGCCCATAGAAATTCAAAACTGGGCTCTCTCCGCTTTTGCTGGTGCCGTCATGGCGATCTCGAAAGCAGAAACGCTACCGCAACTTTTGCGCGGGATTTGTGAGGCAATTACTACCAACACGCCATTCATGCTGGCGTGGATAGGATTTGCCAATCAAGGCGAGACTAAATCAGTATCCGTACTTGGCAGTGCCGGCGCAGCCGAACTCTATCTCGAAGATGCCCATATCAATTGGGATGAAAATTCTCCTTTTGGCCAAGGTCCCACCGGGAAATGCATGCGCGAGCATGCGCATTCAAATCCTATCCGATTCGATGATCGACGACCACTTTCAGCCCTGGCTGGAAAAAGCTTCACGCTTCGGCCTGCGCTCTAGTTTGTCGTTGCCTCTCAAGCATCCGGATGGTCGTGCGGCGTTGATGATTTATTCGAGTGAAGCCAATGCCTTTTCCGAGCACGTCCTACCTGTCTTCACCTCACTCGCAGTCGAAGTCTCGAATGGCATCGAAAACTGAATCTGTTAGCGCGACTCGAAAAAGAAAGAATCGAGCATGCCGCCTCACAGAAGCAATTGGACGAGGCGCTCTATCAAACCATACGCGCCCTTTCTCTGACTTTAGAAAGTCGCGATCCCTACACAGCAGGCCATGAAGAGCGCGTGGCTAAACTCGCCTGTTCCATCGCTCAAGAACTTGGATGGGATGCATTTCGGATTCAAGGATTGCGCCTTGCTGCGCTCGTGCACGACATTGGCAAGATCGCGGTTCCCAGTGAAATCCTGACGAAGCCATCGCGCTTAAGTCCCGCCGAAATGGCGCTGGTGCGCGAACATCCAGAAACGGGATTCCGAATTCTGAAAGACATTCCCTTCCCCTGGCCGATCGCGCGGATTGTGCGCGAGCATCACGAGAAGTTAGATGGCTCCGGCTATCCTCAAGGCCTTCATGGCGATGAGATACTCTAAGAGTCTCGCATCTTGGCGATTGCCGACATTATCGAATCCATGGCGTCATTCCGACCTTATCGTCCAGCTTTGGGCATCGAGGCGGCATTAAGCGAGATACGGCAAAACGCAGGCACTCAGTTAGATTTGCACATCGTCAGTATTTGCGAGGCTTTGTATGGGAAAACGCCTGAAGTGTTTGAACCGCACTAAAAATTCTTGCGGGGTGAGATCGCAAACCGAGCTAGACTCGCCACACGATGATACAAAATCTGCACTCTTACACAATCACTCGCGCAAAAAAAAACCGAGCACAGCTCGGTTCTAACAGGGGGTCCTATGACGGGTGATGCGGCGGCGACTAATTGGGAAATCGCGCTTACTCACCTACGTCAACGACAGGTCTCTCTGGCCTTACGGACGATCGGACCTTTGCGGTTTTTTATCTTGGTGTATCGATATTCACTTACACAATCTGCTTCACACAGTCTGCTACTACGATCTCATTGAGTTTCCCACGCTGATCCTTGGGTTTGGTGGTCAATCAAACTCGCGGTTAATATATCAGCAACTCATTTCACCAGCCTGGTCAGCTTTTAAACCTATGCAAGCTTCCACACGCTGATGTTCGAGAATATAAAGAAAGCCCCGATCGTCCTCAATCCACCGAAAGTATGATCAGACATTTGTGCTATCTCAATACCACTTCTGTACACTCCTATACGCATGCTTTTTACCCAGCCGAAATCGAGCAATACCACTAGTGCATAAAACAACAATTGCCGTGTGCCTTCCACAGACGCGCTACAATTTTTTGATAGGGATAAAACCAGTCAGCGTTTACACTCTGGGGTCGCGCGGAATCAGAAAAAAAGCAAAGCGGCCGCTTCCATCAGTGTTAAAACAATAAGCACAACCAGAATAAACACTCTCAACATGTATCAGTTGCCATCGTCCACAATAAAAGTCGTTCTTGCGCGTTTGACTCAACGCGTGACTCGACCTCGCTTTGTGGTTTCGCACAATGTAGTGCTGCGCCTGTTTCTGCAAGGCTTACGCGTGCTACCTTCGATGAGTTCTTTGCTGGTTAGTGCTTGGTTGCTGAGTGCTTTATTGGTGAGTGCAAACAGCGTCGCATCCGTTCAAGCGCATGACTTTCCTTTCATCGAACCGCGCTTTGAATTGATGCGCGATGCCGACACCATCGATGACCAAATCATCACCGCCCTCGCCCAAGACAAGCGTGGCTTTTTATGGATCGGCACACAAGATGGTTTGGTTCGTTTTGATGGCTATCGCTACCGCAAATTCACGCACGATTCAAAACGCGGCAGCTCGTTGTTAGCCAACTATGTGTACTCTCTGCACGCTGCCAGCGATGGTCGTATTTGGGTGGGTACACGTAGCGATGGCGTGACGATTTTCAATCCGCAAACGGAAGAATTCGAACACCCCAAAGATCTCAGCAGTGGCATGGTGCGCGCTATGGCGGAAGATAGTCTTGGCGGCATGTGGATAGGTACGGAGCAAGGTTTGTACTATCGCGCTAAAGACAGCCAAGAAATTACGCTTGGCAACGCGAATACGATGGCGATGGGTCTGCGTGCCAATAGCGTCAGCAGCTTACTGATTGATAAAAATGGACGGCTGTGGGTCGGCAATGGACGCGGCTTGCAAACATTGAGCAAAGACGGCAAACGTTTCGAGACGGTGATTGCAGATAAAGACATCACTGCTTTACATCAAAGCGCTGATGGAAAAATTTGGGTCGGCAGCGGAAGCTTCGGTGCTGCATGGTTACTGCCCAATGATGCGCGCACTGGAAATACAAACCCCACGCCTGTAGTGCATTGGGTCGCCAGCCATGAACTGAGTTCGATGTGGATTGCGGGCATCGCCGAAGGTCGCTCTGGCGAGATCTGGTTAGCGACTTACGGCGGTGGTTTAAATATCATTTCTGCTAATGATGGACGCGTCCTACAAACCATACGTATCGACAATAGCGCCCCCGGTGGTTTGCTGTATGACGACTTAAAGCCTCTTCTACGCGATCGCACTGGTTGGTTATGGATAGGCACTTGGGGCGTGGGTCTCCAAAGAGTGAATACCAATAACACCGCCATTCGCACGCTCAAACACAGTGCCCATCGCAATACCGGATTAAGCTATCCCGACGTCTCCAGCATTCTCGAATTGCAAGATGGACGTCTGTTGGTCGGAACAAGTGGCAACGGTATCGATATCATTGATCGCCAGCGTGGCTTGATTGGTGGCTATCGCGCTGGCCGCAATGATCGCAATGGCAAAGAGAAACAAGACAGCCGCAACAACCTCGCCGAAGAAAGTAGCCTCTTACCCGATCGCGTCATTCCAGCGCTTGCACAAACCGCCGATGGTGGCCTATGGGTCGGAACCCAAGAAGCGGGATTGGTGCGCATGCGCCCCGGCTCCAAAGTGTGGGAGCGGATCGGTGGTCTACCCGATCCACAAGTACGACGATTGCTAGCGGCGAGCGACGGCAGCGTGTGGATTGGTACCGATCATGGTGTAGCACGTTGGCAAAGCGGTAGCAACGTCGAGTTAATCACCGACGAATACGGCAAGGCTCTGACCGTAACAGTATTTGCTATTGCAGAAGATCGACAAAAGCGCGTATGGCTCGGTAGCGATCAAGGGCTATGGGTACTGGAGCTTGGTCACCGAGGCATGCGTCGCGTACAAAGTGACGCGACTCAGCCATTCGGATTGGTGTCTGACTATATCCAAGGCTTGTTGCTCGACCGACTGGGGCAACTATGGGTCAACACAGACAAAGGTTTGCACCGACTTCAAAACTGGGATGGACGTCTGGCGCAATTTGATTACATCAGCGGGCTCTTAAACCTGCCAGACAAAAACCTCGGCAGCAATTTACTGGAAGACCAACATGGCCGCATTTGGACTGAAGACGCGGTGATTGATTTGGAACGCATGCGTGTCCAATTCTTAGGTAGTGCTGACGGCGTCGATGCCCACACAAGTTGGAATGGTTCCTTCGCAAAGACGCGCGATGGAGTTCTACTGTTTGGCGGCACCAAAGGTATCGCTATTATTCAGCCACAACGCTTTGCGTTCGATAACCCACAGTCCGTGACATTGACGACTTCGAATACCACCATTCCTATCGCTGTCGCGGAGTTAAAAATAAACGGTCAGATTGTAGCACCAGGCGTGTTAGCGCATCTAAGTATGAGTGAATATCCGGGCCAAGCCAACCAAGATCGCCCCAGCTTAATCTTGACACCAAAACAGCGCGACTTCTCGATTGAATTTACAGCACTCGACTTTAGTGATCCGAAAAAAACACGCTATCAATATCGCCTTGACGGTTACGATAAAGAATGGATAGAAACCGATGCCGACCATCGCAGCGCCTCTTATACGAGCTTGTGGCCGAGCTTATACCATCTTGAAGTACGAGCCAGCAGTCGTCATGGCGAATGGCAAGAGCAAAGCCTACACATCCCGATTCGGGTCTTACCAGCGTGGTGGCAAACGTGGTGGTTTGTGGGACTGCTACTCTTCATTCTCGCAGGCTTCGCGGTGCAACTTTTGCGTTGGCGCGAACAACGCTTACAAGAACAAGCCAAACGTTTGCAAACTTTGATCGACGCCAGCACCGCCGATATTTTAAACATTAGTCACATCGGTCGCGAGCTCACTGCTACACTCGATACCGAGCAAGCTTTCGATCGCGTCCATCGGCACATCACCGCCAAACTGCAAACAGACGTGTTCTACATCGCCATTATTGACGACGATAATGCCTGTTTGAATTTGGTCCACAAATACGAGAGCAATCGACGCCAGCGTGATCTCAAAGTTCAGCTGAGTGAACTCCATCATCCCGCCGTATGGTGTGTACAGATTCAAGAAGACGTGATCACAAGCGCGCGGCACGAGCTAGCCAATTACTTGGGTGATATGGCGAAAACAGTCAACGACAGTGCTGGCGTGCCGACCCAAACCATGGTGTTCCTACCGCTGTTTGCCGGTGACAAAGTGATCGGTTGCTTAAGTGTACAAAGCAAGCAAGTCAATGCTTACAGCAAAGAGCAGCTCGATCTCTTACGCATCTTGGCCAGCTATGCGGCGATCGCTTTATCGAACTCAATTGCGCACAACAAACTGGCCAAATCGAATGAAGAACTAGCCGACGCTTTGCACGACCTGAAGACGGCGCAAGCCAAGTTAATTCAAGTAGAACGCCAACAGATCTCGCTCGACTTACACGACAATCTTTCGCAAACGATGACCGGCATTCTGCTGCAACTCGACACCGCCCGTGCTGTGTTATCGCAGAACGAGCCTAAGCCCTTGGTGATCAGTGCGCAAACGCCACCGATGGGCAGCATCGGCGGGGTGCCTGTGCCATCACCATCTTCATCACCATCTTCATCACCATCTTCATCGCCACCATCATCACCATCAAGCACTGCAGCAAATGATATGCCCGCTCAGGCCGACGATACCTTCCCACTCTCGTCCGATGGTAAAGAAAGCAAAGACGTGAGCCAGAGCAGCTTGGCCTACCTTGACCGAGCCATTGAGTTGGCACGCGACGGTATTGCTCAAACGCGCTACATGCTGAAGCAATTGCGTTCCAAGCAAACCACTACAGCACCCGTTGATATTCTCACCACCTTACGGCGCGATTTGAGCCGTTTAACGACAGGCACCCCAATTCGCATCAAGATAGAGCAAAGTGGACATCCCATTCCTTTGCGACCCAAGGTAGAATCTGCTGTATTGAACGTGGCACAGCAAGGCGTCACGAATGCCCTACGCCATAGTGGCGCCAAGACCATCCGCGTCATGATCGCGTTCCAGAATGATCATGTGGTGTTAACCATCCGCGATGATGGTTGTGGTTTTGATGTGCATTCGCCGAGTTTTAACCCAGGCATCGGTTTATTTGGTATGCGCCAACGCGTGACTTCTTTGGCGGGAAAATTCCATCTCGCTACCAGCCCCGGCAAGGGCACCAAAGTCACCGCCAGCATTCCATTCTTAGAGGAAGAGTAATGAGTGTAGAAGTCAGTAGTAGCAGTGTAAAAGTGATCACAGTTTTCCTTGTCGACGATCATCCTGTCGTGCGCGAAGGCTTGCAAGCGCTGTTCAGCCAACACCCTGAATTCAAAGTGATCGGAGAAGCCGCCGATGGCTTGAGTGCAGTCACCAAATTCCAAGAACTACAACCCCACGTCGCCATCATCGACTTACGCTTACCAGGTCAAAGTGGCATCGAAGCAATTCGTGCGATCCGAGCACAAAATCCGAAAGCCGGCCTCATCGCCATCACCTCCTTCGACGGCGACGCCGATGCGCGCAATGCTTTATCAGCAGGCGCCAATGGCTTCTTATTTAAAGGTTCACCGGGAGCAGAAATTCTTGACGCCGTGCGCGCCATTCACGGGGGTGGCAGCTGGATTACCGAAGAAACCGCCGCCCTCCTCAACGCTACCGACGGCAGCGATCTCAGTCCACGCGAACAAGAAGTGCTCACCAAATTAGCCGAAGGCTTACGCAACCAGGAAATCGCCGACCAACTTGGCCTATCGCTCAGTACTGTCAAAACCCACGTCAACGCCATTCTCGACAAACTCGATGCAGTCGACCGCACGGAAGCAGTGGTCACCGCACTCAAGCGCGGCATTATTCATTTGCCACAGCGGAAGTGGTGAAGGCGCAGAACGAACACTCAACGGAATTCAGGGGAATTCAGCGGAACTCAGCGAGGCTCTGAGGTTTGCGAATCGGACTTGGCTTGTTCAATTGCACGACGCACATATGTCAGTAAAACATCGTCGTGAATAGCTGTATCTTCCAAAGGCAAGGTGTACTTACCATCGCCATTCACCTGCGCCACTTGCTTCTTAGATGACTTCTCAAAACTGACCGACTCAACGCCAATAGGGGCAAAAAAATACACGGCAACCGCCCTTGCCTCGCAAGGATTACCCGACGACATCAGCTTCACATAGGTGCTGAAGACCACCGAGACATCTTGCTTTTCAATTGCCCAACGCACCTGACATTCCAAACGCATATCCCCCATGCGCTTCGTATCTTCCGCTAAGTTCGCGCTTTTCACATAGGGCTTAATGTAGAACTGACCCTTAGGGCGATTCATAATCAAATCGTATTCATCATCATGCTTGAGTTCGAGTAGCGGTAATTGAAACTTACCAGAGGCGTCGATAGGAATCGGAATCGACTTCTCATCACTCGCCAAGCGCATCGTGACGCCCTCCGTCTTCACATTCCTATTTTTCGGTATCAAAATAAAATACAACTCGGAGTTTGGCGCCAACGCATGTTTTTCCTGATACGCCAGTAGCCCTTTCAACATTTGCGCATAGGAACGTAGCTCCGGGCCTTTGAACGAGCTAATCTCCACCCTGGATTCGCTATCGGTGCCGGTATTCCCTTGGGCTTGCGCGAGTGGGTGAAGTAGTGCGGCGCAGATACTCAATAGACCAAGCATTCCACGTGAATTTTTGTAAATCAAAGATGCTGAAGTTAGCCGAAAATGTAGGTTCATAGTGTCGCCATAGTTAAACAATACGCTTTATTAAAAATTAACAATGCATATTGTATGCGTGAACCATGCATCACAGAACAAAATGATTGGAGATGGCTGTGGCGATCGCTGCGCAAACCAAGAACGAGGGTCGTGGTTTCGGCTTTGAATGCTCCGTTGAATGTACCATTCAAACCCATCCCCACCCTGGCCCTCCCCTTGAAAGGGAGGGGACTTGTTCGTTGTTCATCGAACTTCAGCGACTTGAATTCTTTCATCGCAGACCGAAAGACGCTGAATTCCGAGCGACGCGGGAATGACAGGGCTGACAAGCCCAACAATTTACGTTTCGCCCCTCACAACGTTGGGCTTCGCTTTGCTCAGCCCAACCTACGAGCTGTTGCTCGGAAAAATTTGCCTGACATTTCAGTTCGCATGATTCGACTCCTTCCCCTTCGAGGGGAAGGCTGGGATGGGGATGGGCTGATTCATGTTTTCATCAGCTTTCAACCCCTCCCTAGCCCTCCACTTGAAAGGGAGGGGATTACCGAGACGAAATCGGTGCTGTCGTAACGACAGAAACGTCCCCTCTCCCGCGCGCGGGAGAGGGTTAGGGTGAGGGTATCTGAGCCAATGCAAACCTGCCTTAACCATGCACCTGAAAAATGGATTCCCACCTTCGCGGAAAGACGCAAAAGTGAACCCTTCCCTAGTCCCCATATTCCTGAGAAAGCTCACGCGTATCCAGCCCACTCAAATTATCCCTTCTCAACACGCCTTCAACACGCCCTCAACAAGGCGTCTATAATGCCAGCCATGCCAGCTAAATTCGCGTGGCTAAGCCTTGTCTCGACCGCCACCCCAATTTCACTTTCACTTGAGTAGGCAACATGGAAGTTTTTATTCTGATCGGTTTGATTGTCCTCAATGGCATCTTTGCGATGTCTGAAATTGCCTTAGTCACCGCACGCAAAGCGCGACTCATGAAACTGGCATCCGATGGCGACAAAGCCGCTGCGATGGCCTTAAAGCTCGGCGAAGATCCTACGAAATTTCTGTCCACCATACAGATCGGCATTACCTCAATCAGTATTCTGAACGGTATCGTCGGTGAAGCCATCTTCGCCGCACCTTTTTCCCAATGGTTACAGACCTTCCAAATTGAGGAGCGTACCGCGAACATTGGTGCTACTGCGGTGGTGGTCATCATCGTGACCTATGTCTCCATCGTGATTGGCGAGTTGGTGCCGAAACGCTTAGGACAAATCAGCCCTGAAGCTATCGCCCGCTTAGTCGCTTTGCCCATGCAGCTATTGGCCACCGTCACCCGTCCCTTTGTAGTGCTACTCACGGTATCAACCCATACTTTATTGCGTGTGATGGGTGTCAGCCAAGACAAACCGAATAGCGTCACCGAAGAAGAAATCCACGCCATGCTGGAAGAAGGATCGGAAGCGGGAGTTATCGAACAGCATCAGCATGCCATGGTGCGCAATGTGTTTAGACTCGATGATCGTCAACTAGGATCGCTGATGATTCCTCGTTCCGACCTAGTCTGCATCGATATCAAACTTCCCTTAGAAGAAAACCTGCGACGTTTAATCGAATCGGAACACTCTCGTTTTCCGGTATGCGATGGTGGCTTACATAACCTACTCGGCGTAATTCACGCCAAGCAGGCCCTAACCAGCGTCGCACTAGGCCAGGCGCCAGATTTTCGGGCCAACTTACATCCTTGCATCTACGTGCCAGAAACTCTCACGGGCATGGAACTCTTAGAACAATTCCGCGCCAATCAAATGCAAATGGCTTTCGTCATCGACGAATATGGTGAAGTCGAGGGCATCATCACCCTACAAGATATTTTGGAAGCCGTAACAGGTGAATTTTCACCTCGTAACGCTGAAGATGCATGGGCTGTGCAAAGACACGATGGCTCATGGTTACTCGACGGCGCCATCCCCATCCCCGAAATGAAAGACCGTCTCGAACTGAAACAAGTCCCCGAAGAAGACCGTGGACGCTACCATACCTTGAGCGGCATGATGATGCTGTTACTTGGCAAAGTCCCCGTCACAGGCGAACATGCCAACTGGGAAGGATGGCGCTTTGAAGTGGTCGACATGGACGCCAAACGCATCGACAAAGTACTCGCTACACCAATTGTGGATGATGAAGAGGACGAGGCTCAGCAGGCTCAATAACTAATCGATAAAGATCGAGGATACCGAGGTTCGTGATTCCCACGAAAAATCGTAGTTTGGGCTGACAAGCCCAACGATTCAAGTTACGCGCCTCACGACGTTGGGCTTCGCTTTGCTCAGCCCAACCTACGGCTGTTGCTCGGAATAATTTGCCTGACATATCAGTTCGAGTGATTCGCCTCCTTCCCCTTCAAGGGGAAGGCTGGGATGGGGATGGGTTGGTTCATGTTTTCATCAATTTTTAACCCCATCTCCACCCTTGCCCTCCCCTTGAAAGGGAGGGGACTTGTTCGTTGTTTATCGGACTTTGGTGGCTTGAATTCTTTCATCGTTAAACGAAAGACGCTGGATTCCCGCTTTCGCGGGAAAGACACATTGTAGGTTGGGCTGACAAGCCCAACGTCCTGTAGCCGCATTCCACCCACAACGTTGGGCTTCGCTCCGCTCAGCCCAAGCTACGGGCTGTCGCTCCTGCGTAGGCAGGAGCCCAGTGGCGTTACCCCCCACAACCACCAAGCACATTTAATCAAAGCCAACATCCTACAAACCCAACCCTACCCCAACAAATCCCCACCACCATCACGCAAATCCGCGAACTTCTTCGCCATGGTCGGATTCCCCTTGGTCAATCGTTTAATCGTCACATCCTGCGCCTTATCATTCGCCAAACGCAAATTACGATCAGTGCCTAATAAAGCGTCTTTGGTCTTTTGCAGATGATCGATGGACTTGTCGATTTCCTCGATGGCTTTTTGAAATTTCGCCGAAGCCAACTCATAATTTCTGCCGAACGCCGCCTTAAAGTTATCGAGTTCGCTCTCAAAATTCGTGATATCAATATTCTGCGACTTCACCAGCGCTAGCTCGTTCTTATACTGCATAGAATTCATCGCCGCATTGCGCAACAGCGTGATCATGGGGATGAAGAACTGCGGGCGTACCACGTACATTTTGGGATAGCGATGGAAGACATCGACGATGCCCGAATTGTAGAGTTCGTTTTCTGGCTCTAGCATCGATACCAAGATCGCGTATTCGCACTGCTTTTCATGGCGATCTTTGTCGAGCTCTTTCAAGAAATCTTCATTCTTTTTCTTGGTTGCGGTTTCTTCGTTTTCGTTTTTCATCTCGAACATGATCGAGACAATCTCGGTACCTGATTCATCAAAATCACGGAAGATGAAATCGCCCTTACTACCGCTGCGCGCATCATTGTCTTTCTCGAAGTGGGCACGCGGAAAGGCCAAGGAGCGGATTTTATTGAACTCGATCTCACAATGCTGCTCCAAAGTTTCGCCCACCATCTTGGTCGACAACTTGGCCTTCATATCCTTCAAACGCTCAATCGCTTCATCGCGATCTTTCAACTGCGTTTCGTATTTTTCTTTGAGAGCACTTTCAGCCAAACTACGTTCTAGCTGCGAACGTTCTAAACCATTCTTCAGCTCATCGCGCTGTTTCTCAACTGTCGTGATCGCCTCTTTAATCGCCAATTGCTCGCTGATGGCCTTGGCATCCAACTGCGCTTTCAAACTCTGAATCTGCGCTTCTTTCTCTGCCGCGACTTTCTGCATCTCGGTTTGCAATTTCGCTTCCAACAAAGCGGCCGCCGCTTCGCGATCACGCTTGGCTTGCGCCAATTCATTTGCCAAGGCATCGCGCTCTTTTTGCACTTGACTCAAAGCCTCAGCCACCGCCAACTGCTTTTCAACACCCACCGCATCGAGCTTAGACTTCAGCGCCACGATCTCAGCATCCTTACTCGCCGCCACGCGCTGCACCTCACTCGCACTCTTCGCCTCCGCCAACTGCACCGCCGTCTGCTTCTCCTGCGCAGCCAAGCTCAAACGCTCATGCAAAGCCTGCTCAAACTCCGCATCATGCACCTGCCGCACGATATCGGCATAACCAGTTTCATCGATCTTGAAAGCTTTACTGCAATGGGGGCAAATGATTTCGTTCATAAGTCATACCTAAAAATGGGGTTGCTGCACTATACACAAATGGGGCGAACTTGGGCGATTGCGATCATTTTACGACAACAGAGATCAAACTTACGGGCTCCATCACTCACAAAAAGTACAATCCCTCACAATCAAAAATAAACACTATGTTTACATGTAAATAAACACGGTGTTTTCATAGGAGAATTTGCTCAAAAAAACGCTACAAACATTCATCAAACAAAGCCCAGTCTGAAGTACAATCACCACTTCTCATTTCTGTAGCAAGTGGATCTGTCGATGGATAAGAAAAGCCTGTCTGAACGCGATATCTGCAGTAAATACATCACACCAGCCATTCTAGGAGCAGGCTGGGATCTACACGCACAAATTCGAGAAGAAGTGAGCTTCACCAAAGGCCGCATCATTGTTCGCGGCAAATTGCATACACGTGGCGAACAAAAACGTGCCGATTACATCCTGTACCACAAGCAAAACATCCCGATCGCCGTCATCGAAGCCAAGGACAACAAGCACGGTGTTGGCGATGGCATGCAACAAGCCTTAAATTACGCCGAGACTCTGGGCGTGCCCTTCGTCTTCAGCTCGAATGGCGACGCCTTCTTATTTCATGACCGCACTGGCAACGCGACTACGACGGAAACCGAATTAGGCCTTACCCAATTTCCATCTCCTGCTGAACTATGGCAACGCTATTGCGTGTGGAAAGGTATTGACAGCCCTACAGCCGTACAAACCGTCGAAATGCCCTACTACGACGATGGCACAGGCCGAGCACCACGCTACTACCAAGCCAGCGCGATTAACCGCACCGTGGAAGCAATCGCTAAAGGGCAGCAACGCGTGCTCTTGGTGATGGCAACCGGCACGGGAAAAACCTATACCGCCTTCCAAATCATCTGGCGTCTCTGGAAGTCTGGTACCAAGAAACGTATTTTGTTTCTAGCGGATCGCAATATCCTCGTTGACCAAACCAAGAACAATGACTTCAAACCGTTTGGCGCTGCCATGACCAAAATCAGCAAGCGACAAATCGACAAGAGTTTTGAAATTTATCTCAGCCTCTATCAGGCGGTCACGGGCAACGAAGAAGACAAAAACATCTACAAACAGTTTTCGCCTGACTTTTTTGACCTCATCGTCATCGACGAATGTCACCGTGGAAGCGCCGCAGAGGATTCCGCTTGGCGTGATGTGTTAACTTATTTTGAGAACGCCACCCACGTTGGTTTGACCGCCACGCCTAAAGAAACCAAAGATGTTTCTAGCATCACTTACTTTGGTGATCCGGTCTATAGCTACACCTTAAAACAAGGTATTGATGATGGCTT
Organism: Undibacterium cyanobacteriorum; assembly: GCF_031326225.1. GTDB lineage: Bacteria > Pseudomonadota > Gammaproteobacteria > Burkholderiales > Burkholderiaceae_D > Undibacterium > Undibacterium cyanobacteriorum. The sequence goes on from NZ_CP133720.1 coordinate 3,821,761, forward strand.
CCTCGCCCCATACAAAGTAGTGCGGATAGATATCGATCGTGATCTTCAAGGCTGGCGCCCTAGCAAAGGGCAAGTCGATAAACGCGGACAAGTGATTGAGGACCGCATCTTTAACCAAAAGGATATGGATCGCACCTTAGTGCTGGAGCAACGCACTAAGCTGGTCGCCAAGAAAATCACCGAGTTCTTACAGGCAAGTGATCCCTACGCCAAAACAATTGTTTTTTGTGACGATATCGACCATGCAGAACGCATGCGTCAAGCGCTCGTCAATCTCAACCCGGAACGTGTCAAAGAAAACCGCAAGTACGTCATGCGCATTACGGGTGACGAACAAGAAGGTAAGGCGGAACTCGATAACTTCATTAATCCCGAAGAACGCTACCCTGTTATCGCAACCACTTCAAAACTGATGACAACAGGTGTCGACGCGCAAACCTGCAAACTGGTGGTGCTCGACCAGCACATCAAATCCATGACCGAATTCAAACAAATTATCGGTCGCGGCACACGCATCAACGAAGACTACGATAAATACTGGTTCACCATCATGGACTTCAAAAAAGCCACTGAACTATTTGCTGACAAAGACTTCGATGGTGAACCCGTGGTGATTTACGAACCCAAAGGCGACGACACGCCTGTACCACCAGACGACATTATCAGTGATCCAGGTGTACCGACCAGCGGCGAGGGAGAGAACAACGGCGGCGGTGGAGGCATCGATGAACCAGTAAGCCGCATCAAATACGTCGTGGGCGACGTCACGGTCCACGTCATCTCCGAGCGGGTGCAATACTACGGCCCGGATGGAAAACTCATCACCGAATCGCTCAAAGATTACACCCGCAAGACGATACGCAAAGACTACGCTTCTCTCGACCAGTTCTTAAAACGTTGGACAAGTGCCGAACGCAAAGCTGCCATCATCAAAGAATTAGAACAACACGGTGTTTTGTTTGAACCGTTAGCCGAAGAAGTTGGCAAAGAGCTCGACGCCTTTGATCTCATCTGCCACGTCGCTTTTGATCAGCCTCCGCTCACGAGAAAAGAACGCGCCAACCAGGTCAAGAAACGCAACTACTTCACCAAGTACCGCGAGCAAGCACGCAAGGTACTAGAAATACTCTTGGAGAAGTATGCCGACACAGGCATTGAGAATATCGAAGACATCAAAATTCTTACACTTGACCCATTCAAGAATATGGGCAGCGCCACAGAACTTGTCTCTGCCTTTGGTGGCAAGCAAGCCTATATGGAGGCAATTGCAGAACTTGAACAGAATTTGTATGCGTAAAAACTAATTTACTCTTTCTGAGGAAATAGAAAAATCACTTGGATCGAAAACGTAAATTCCACGAAGAAAAATTAGACCAATGTTAAATTCACTTGAAGTAGAGTCAGCGCTAAGAGCTGAAGGATTCACATTAGAAATCAATAACGCGCATGCCGGAGGATATAAAAACGCTGAAGGTATTCTAGTATTTGTAAAAAGATCCAAGGAATTCAAGGCTAATCCGAGAATTCCAATGTTCAAACAGCCGTTGGTAGTACATTGGTCAATTAAAGAAACGCCAGCCTTCGCTCAACTACAAGAGATCGCTTCGTCAATAAATCCTTTGTATGTAAATCATAATATGAGGGGGTTTGAAGAACCTTATTCTGATCGAAAACAGAATGGAATCGCAATAAATGTCGAATCAATCGACCATCTGAAGGAAATAATTAAAATTCTCTCGGCTAAGCAGTATATTCCATCGTCGTCGTATGAGGATATAACATTGGCGTCAAGTTCTCTTGATGGGGTTCCTGAAACAACAAGAAAATCTATTGTTGACGCTAGGCTTGGTCAAGGCGTTTTTAGAGAAAACCTGATTAAGTATTGGGAATCGTGCGCGGTGACCGATTGTACAGTCCATAAATTACTTCGTGCATCGCACATTAAACCTTGGCGAGTTGCCGACAATTCGGAACGCTTGGACAAATTCAACGGTTTACTTCTTAGTCCCAACCTCGATCTTGCATTTGATCAGGACTTGATCAGTTTTGATGATAAAGGAAATATCCTTATTAAATCAGATATCTTGGACCGAGAATCGTTGCTTAAACTCGGCATTAGCGAAAATATGAAACTAAGAAGGTGCGAAGCACAACATAAAATATACCTATCCGAACACCGCCGTATTCATCAATTTTAAGAAAAGAACACCATGAGCATCTCCAGCACCATCAAATCCATTCAAGACATCATGCGCAAAGACGTAGGTGTCGACGGCGACGCCCAGCGTTTAAGTCAGCTCGTATGGATGTTGTTTCTCAAAATTTTTGACGACCGCGAAACCGAGTGGGAACTCATACAAGACAACTACCAATCACCGCTACCTGAAAAATACCGCTGGCGCAATTGGGCTGCCAATGCCGAAGGCATGACAGGCGACGAACTCAAGCAGTTTCTAGACAATGATCTCTTCCCTGCCCTCCAAGCGCTGGAAGCCAAAGGTGGCGATCAACGTGCATACGTGATTCGTTCTGTTTTTGAAGATGCCTACAACTACATGAAGTCCGGTCAGTTGATACGTCAAGTCATCAACAAAATTCAAGAAGGTATCGACTTCAACAAAGCACAAGAGCGCCATTTGTTTGGCGACATGTACGAGCAACTGCTGAGAGATTTGCAAGCTGCAGGCAATGCGGGCGAATTCTACACACCACGCGCCGTCACCGAATTTATGGTGCAGATGACCAACCCGCGCTTGGGTGAAAAAGTCATGGACCCAGCCTGCGGTACCGGCGGCTTTCTATCGTGTTCCATCGAACATATTCGTAAGCAAGACGTCAAAACTGTCGACGATGAAGCGCAACTGCAAAATAGCATTTTCGGTATTGAGAAAAAACCGCTACCGCATTTACTGTGCACCACCAACATGATCTTGCACGGCATCGATGTGCCCAGCAATATTCGTCACGACAACACCTTGTCTCGCCCTTTGATTAGTTGGGGACCAAAAGAACGTGTCGATGTCATCGTCACCAATCCGCCTTTTGGCGGCATGGAAGAAGACGGCATTGAAACCAACTTCCCCAGCGCCTTCCGCACCCGCGAAACCGCTGACTTGTTCGTTGTGCTGATCATGCAGCTTCTTAAAGCCAATGGCCGCGCCGCGCTCGTTTTGCCAGACGGTTTCTTATTTGGTGAAGGCATCAAAACCCGCATCAAAGAAAAGCTTTTAGAAGAATGTAACTTGCACACCATTGTGCGTTTGCCCAACGGCGTCTTCGCGCCTTACACTGGCATCAAAACCAACCTGCTTTTCTTCACCAAAGGCACACCAACCAAAGAGACGTGGTTCTACGAACACCCCTACCCTGAAGGCGTCAAGAGTTACAACAAATCCAAACCCATGCGCATAGCAGAATTCGCCACCGAAAAAGCATGGTGGGGAAGCGAGGCGGACGGCTATGCACAACGCACCGAAACGCCACAAGCGTGGAAAGTTAGCATAGCCGAGATCAAAGAACGTAACTACAACCTCGACTGCAAGAATCCACACGTTAGCGAGCAAGAACAACACGATCCAGAAGAATTATTAGCGCAATACGCGCAAATGCAAAACGAGATCAGCGATCTGCGCAATCAACTCAAAGACATCCTGACCAAAGCATTGAAAGGTGAGGAATAAATGAGCGCAGTACATAAACTGATCACAGATCATCTCGATATTTGGACCGCAGCGGATACTGAAAAGAAGTCAGGCCGTGGCCGCGCTGCTGGAAGCGCGAACAGCGTGTATGGCATTAAAAAATTGCGCGAGCTGATTTTGGAATTGGCGGTGCGTGGGAAGTTGGTGCCACAAGATCCGAATGATGTATCGTTAGAAAATCTTATGCGCCATATTGAGGTACAAGACAACGCATCATCTCGAAAAAACAGAAAGAAATCTTCTGGCGTAGACAAAGTAAATATTCCACCAAGTTGGCGTCATATAAAATTATCTCAACTTGTACGAATCATAAACGGACGTGCATACAAAAAAGAAGAATTACTCGCAACAGGAACGCCTGTCCTTAGGGTGGGCAATCTGTTCACTTCTGATCACTGGTACTACTCTGATTTGACTCTCGAAAGTGATAAATACTGCGATTCGGGTGATTTGTTATATGCATGGTCTGCATCATTTGGGCCATTCATTTGGAGTGGAGAAAGAGCAATATTCCATTACCACATTTGGAAATTAGATTTCTATTTCCCCGACCTTATCTCAAAAAAATATCTCTACACTTATCTCCTTCAACAAACGCAGAAAATAAAAGCGTCTGGACATGGTGTAATGATGGTTCACATGACCAAAGAAAAAATGGAAGAATTACTGGTCAATCTTCCACCACTTGAAGAACAAAATCGCATAGTAGCCAAAGTAGACGAACTCATGGCACTGTGTGATCAACTAGAACAACAACACAACAACGCAGCAGAAGCACACGAGCAACTGGTCAGCCATTTGCTCGGCACACTCACGCAATCACAAGACCCCGACGACTTCAACGCCAACTGGCAACGCATCGCCGATCACTTCGACACACTCTTCACCACAGAATCCAGCATAGAAGCCCTAAAACAAACCATCCTCCAACTCGCCGTCATGGGCAAACTCGTACGACAAGATCCGAATGATGAGCCGGCTAGTGAGTTGCTTAAGCGGATAAAGGCAGAGAGGGCTAAATTTATCGCAGAAGAGAAGATAAAAAAAGGAAATCCCCTGCCACCGATGACTGATAAAGACAAACCATTCGAATTGCCGGATCGTTGGACATGGGTGCAGTGGAATGAAATATTGGCATACGATGACGCTGCATTTAAAAGAGGCCCATTCGGAAGTTCTCTCACAAAAGGCATGTTCGTCGAGTCAGGATATAAGGTGTATGAGCAGTACTGCCCAATTAACGATGACTGCTCATTTGAACGGTATTACATAACCGCCCAAAAATTTGAAGAGATGAAAGGTTTTGCAGTTAAAGCCGGTGATTACTTAGTTAGTTGCTCTGGTGCGACATTAGGAAGAATCACTCAAGTTCCGCCCGACTTTAAGGAGGGGATAATTAATCAAGCGATTCTACGAGTAAGAATAAATCATCAATATTATGATAACAATTTCTTCAAATTACTTTTTAGATCTGAGTTCTTTCAAAGACAAATTACAGACAATTCCACTGGCTCCGCAATCCCAAACGTAAAGGGCGTAAAGGATTTGAAAATCATGCCTGTGCCTCTACTGGGGACAGCAGAACAGGTCCGAATAGTCAACAAAGTGGAAGAGCTAATGAAACTATGTGAACAATTAAAATCGCGCATCTCGAATAAACTGAACCAACAGCGGAAGCTAGCAATTGAAATCGTAAAACAAACCGCAAATTAGTGACACACCGTCTGCACTCTTGCTTACAAAAAGACTACATCTTCACATTTTCTTAAAATTTCTCTCTCAACAAATCCACATCCTGGGGATGAATTAAATATGTTCACTTTTGAAGATCTTCGAATTATCGGCGACGGCTATCTTCCTGATGATCAATACGATCGTGCCCTTGCCGCGCTCAATGGTTTAGCAGGCATCTTCGGAAAGAAATGGATAGAAGATGAAATTGTGATTCAGCGGTTCGATGACCATGTAATTATTGCCGCGATGGGTAGTGACAAATTATACGGGGGTGTTCACGACATCCAAAAGATGATTTCTGTTTGGGAGGATATACAAGAACTCGATAACTTACCTGGGTTTCAAGACCTGTTAAAAAAATTAAATAAAAAACTAGATTTTGATAACGTCGATCTAGAGCTATCGGTGATCGCCGATTTGAGTAGATGCGGTGCTGAAATTCAATTAGAACCCATGAATGGAAACGGACAAAGCAAAGCTGATTGTCAATTTAGACTAGCTAGAGGTCTGCCGTGGATCTACGTCGAAATTACCAGAAAGATGCAAGCGACTGCAGAAAAACTAATAGATACTCGCGGTGAAGAGCTAGCTGAACTTGTTTCCAAAATTAATCCAGAACGACGATGCGTTATCGCACTCAAAGAAAATGTCAATGACGAACAGTACGCAAAGATAGTCAGTTGGTTAAAAACATGCCCAGCCGAGGGAGAGTTTGAAAATTTAGCGCTCTTCTTCTCGGTACCGCACGGCGTCAACGACACCATTCGCGCACTCGAATATGCTCCTCCTCCACGGTCAGTGCGACAATTTGGAGGAGCATTCGGCTCTAACGCATTTGGTATCGCATACCTTCACATACCGAATTTGGGTGCAAAAGATAAACTCGTACAGAAGATCCCCCAGCTTCCATCAAATGAAATTGGAATATTGGTTATTGACTTAACTAGAGTTGCCAATGGGGTGAATGACTGGACAAATCAAATCTGCTTTGACGAAACAAACAGCCACTGCAGCGCTATAATTTTCATTCAAGATTTTCTGTCATCTAACGGGCCGATCCGCAGAACTACCATACTTCAAAATCCAGCTCCCAAAATTCCTCTTGATCAGAATCTTCTAGAATTTTTATCGAAGTTCAAAGACATGAGAACGACGTACTAGGAAGCAAGTCCTAAACCTGTTTCGAAGTAATCATTTTTTGAAATTTAAGAAAAAAATCAAGTACACAGAGACCGCAAATGAAATTCGTCGCCAACGTCATCAATAACACACATCTGGCTTATCTTTTGCCATCGAAGGATGATGAAGTAGACTGCGTGCTCGCATCCATTGCCTATGGCGCTAACTTCACCAATGAAAGAGACGATTTTATTGGGAACTGTGTACAAAATCGATATCGCTTAGATATCTGGATGCGCTACGACCATACCGTTCCGGTTGCCATCCCATTGTTGCGACGATTACTCAAACATCACAAAGACAACGTGTTTTGCAAACTAATCCCAGACGTACTTCACAGCAAGGTCATTTGGTGGAAAGGCTATGGAGCCTACATCGGTTCGGCGAACTTAACAGATCGTGCATGGAACAGCAATATTGAAGCGGGTATCTTTCTGACCGAGGCTGACCTACAACAGAGCGGAATGCATATCGAATTAGAGAGTTATTTTGAAAACCTTCGTGATATTGACGAAGCAATTCCGCTTTCTGAAGACTTGATTGCTGAAATGGAGGCGATAGAAGCAACCAGAAAAGATACTTACGATCTCGGAAAAAAACTGCGTAAGACGCCGATCTGGGCAGGGCCCGCCTTTATCGAAAAGAAAAAAGCAGCAATTCGTAGCAAAGAAAATTTTCGTAAGGAATGGCAATCGACACTAACGGAGTTACGAAAAATTGGTGAAGCGTTATCAAATAAACGCCCAACTTGGATAAACGAGGACACACCAATTAACTGGCAGATTGATCAATTCTTACATGGTTACTACTACAACCGAGTGGGTGACCACCATGCGAAGCCATATGAAGACTACTTCAAGAAGAATTTCGCTGATCCGCAAGCAGCTTTAACGAGTGCGATCACCTGGTGGAATTCAACCAATTCTGCACCTTCGAGTGAAGATGAAACGTTCGAAGTAAATGCACCAACGATTAGACGCTTGTTATCAAGAGAAAACATTCTGAATTTATCAATTAATGAACTAGCAGAGGTATGCGGCAACACTCACGCAACGAAAGAGCACATCACAAAAATGACACTGGCCACATTGGGAAGACCTGAGCTCAAGACTCTTTCGCAAGCTGAACGAATCCCGCTGTATGCAAATTGGTTGATGACACAACGAAACGCTCGTGGGGAAACTGTGATGCAGCTTTTGAATTATGTTTTATACGGTGGGAAGGACGAGGATCTTTGGGAGCGGCTTTTCACTGCATCGCGCGACCCACAATACACAATTTCTCATTATGGTCTAAATTCGATGGCCGAGCTGGTTGGGTGGGCTAGGCCAGAGATAGCTCCACCAAGAAACGGCAGAACCAGTAAAGCACTTCGCGCGCTTGGTTACGATGTGAAAATTTACTAACTTTTGTTCACCCGTGCAAATACGTTTTCGATGGAAAAGAAAAAAATAAATCCAAGCCCCTATCCAAACATACTGTTCCATTTGACGATTAGGGTCAGCATCGCTATAACTACAAAAACTAGCCAAACAGTGAACGTATGATTACTCTCGACCAATTGGATCGCTGGCTGCACGCCAAACACGAAACAGAGCATCTTGAATTCAAAGAGGCTAAACATCAGTACGACAATACAAAATTAATCCACTATTGCGTTGCGCTAGCCAATGAAGGGGGTGGTTATTTTGTGCTCGGGGTTGCGGACAAAGCACCCCGTCATGTTGTTGGTACGAATGCTTTCCTCAATATTGGCGAAACCAAATCACTGATTTTGCGTGCCTTGCATATACGTGTTGAAATTCATGAGCTACAACATGCCGATGGTCGGGTGTTAGTTTTTGAAATTCCAACACGAGCAATTGGTCAACCTCTACATTACGAAGGTAAATATTTAATGCGAGCCGGTGAGGAATTGGTTCCCATGTCACCAGATCAGCTACGCAAGATATTCGCTGAAGGGAAAGCTGATTTCTTGTCCTTAGACGCGTCCAAAGAAATCGATGCAGATGAGGTTATAGCCGCCTTAGATATTCAAACATTTTTTGAACTACTTAAATTGCCTCTGCCCGCAACCAGAGACGGAACGCTAGCTCGTCTGATCAGCGAAAAACTGATTTATGAAAAGAGCGGTCAGTATGTCATCACTAACTTGGGCGCATTGTTATTGGCAAAAGACATGCGTCAATTTGATTCGTTACAGAGAAAAACTGTGCGAATGGTGAAGTACAAGGGCAAGAATAAACTACAAACGGAGCGTGATTTAATTGGTCAGAAGGGTTACGCAGTTGGATTTGAAGGATTAATTTCTACGATCAACAATCAATTACCAATGAATGAGGTCATCGGGCAAGCGCTGCGTGAAGAAGTGCGGATGTTTCCTGAATTAGCAATTCGTGAATTAGTCGCGAATGCTTTAGTACATCAGGATTTTGAAGAAGCTGGTGGTTCGGTCATGGTGGAGATTTTTTCTGATCGGATAGAAATTACTAACCCCGGCCAGCCCTTAATACCGACGGAACGATTTGTTGATGAGTACAAATCCCGTAACGAGAAATTGGCAGATCTGATGCGCCGAATGGGCATATGCGAGGAAAAAGGCAGTGGCATTGACAAAGTTATTTTTAATACCGAACTATATCAACTACCTGCACCAGAATTTCGTGTCACTCCCGTCCATACAACAATAGTTCTTTTCGCACACAAAGAGTTTTCCGAAATGAGTCCGAAAGAAAGAGTGAACGCTTGTTATATGCACTGCTGCTTGAAGTACGTGAGCAATGAAAAAATGACGAATCAGAGCTTGCGTGAGCGTTTCAAATTGGATGAAACAAGGACAAAGACAACCGCAGTATCACAAATTATTTCCGCTGCGGTAGAGCAGAAATTGATTAAGCTTGATGATATTGAGAACGCATCAAAACGGTATGCGAAGTATGTTCCAATTTGGGCCTAGTTTTAATTAATCACAAATGTCATCTCCATCATTTTTTTATCGTAAACCATTGAAATTGTTAGACATTCTCATTTAATCGCAAACGTCATTGAATTATCAAAATAACACAAATCCGTATTCCACTCACTGAATTTGATGTCAAATTTTTAGCATGTGAATTATCTATGTCACAACCATTCTCCCTAAAAATCTTCGTAGCCACAGGCGACCCTGACGGCCTTCGCATCGTTGAACGTAGCAACTGGATAGGCAAGGCCCTCGTCTTTCCAAGAGGTCTGCTACCGTCTATTAAACAGAGAGATGAGTTTGCACAGACCGGCATTTACATCTTGATTGGGCCAAGACCGGATGCTGATGGTGAGATGATGTACATCGGCGAAGGTGATCCCGTAAAACCTCGCTTAGAAAGTCATTACAGCAATAAAGACTTCTGGACACGTGCAGTATTTTTCGTCGCTGGACCGGGTCATCTCAACAAAGCGCATGTGCAGTTTTTGGAAGCGCAATTGATTCAACGCGCCAAAGACGCCAAACGCATTCGATTGGAAAACATCAAAGCAGAGAACGAACCTACCCTCTCCGAGGCCGATCGTGCTGACATGATGGTGTTTCTAGACCATATGTTGAGTATGCTGCCAGTACTCGGAATCAGCGCCTTCGAAATCGCTCGCACAAACACGACGGAGTCGCAAAAATTAACGAAGCTCTTTTGCTCTGGAAAAGGCCTCAAGGCAGAAGGCTACGAATCCAATCAAGGCTTCATCGTCAAAACAAATTCACAAGCCAGCGGTGCTATCACACCCTCGATGCGCGACCAAATGCGCGGCATCTTGGATCTACGCGAAGACTTAATCTCAAACGGCGTACTAAGCAAAGCTGGCGAAGACTACGTATTCACACAAGACTACAGCTTCAGCAGCCCATCAACAGCAGCATCCATCGTGTTAGGACGTAGCGCCAATGGCCGGACCGAATGGAAAGACCAAAAAGGCCGTACGCTGAAAGAAATACAGACTTTGCAGGCTGAGGCTTGATATCCTCGATCGAAATCTTAACTAGCAAAGATCATGAGCGAACTCAGATCATTTTCAACGATAAGTTCACGAATCCAACCCGAAAAAGTTGAGTTCAGATTGTTGCAATCATAAACTCAATAAAGTCAAAAATAATGGGGCAGCAGTGTACATCTTTCGAACAGAAAAACACGTCAATCCAAGATTCAAAGAACACGACCTTCTTTGCGATCGTTTGGTAGAAATTTGCCATGATTGGGAGAAAGAACTAGACCATTACATCTCCAAAACTGAAAACCTCTTTGGAAGACCTGAACTACCGTGGCAAATGAATGAACGTGTCATTGTTAGTTCGCTAGTGTCCTCAATCGCAAAAAATAATAACGAATGTATTCTTGCTGAAGAATTGCCAATTACAAAATCTACTAAATCCGATTTAGGAAGATGTGATTTGTGGGCACACATCCCCTTCGAAGACGACCATCCATTTAATTTCTATCTAGAAGCAAAAAAATTTATCAAGGAAAAACGTCCTAATGATCTTCGAAAAATACTGCTAGAACCGCGCGGAATTCATCGCATGTTCCACGACTACGTAAAAAGTATTGGTAAGTTGAGTCAGATTAGTACTCAGCAAGAAGGAAGAAAACATCAACACTATGTCATTGGAATGATATGTATTCCAATTTGTGGTCGTCCTCCAAAAAAAGACATCCAAGATTGTTTGGATGACGTTTTCACAAAAAGAATAACGTTAAAAAATATTGAAGATGACAAGACCTTCCCCCAAAAACGACTGATGGCAAGGTTTCCAACAGTTGGTTTCTACTATGAGCCGACGATGCATGAGCAGCAATCTTCAATGCTCGTAACTTTCACCGTTCTTGGAAGCTCAAGAAGTCGGAGCAATGTCCTCTCAGATTGAAACACTAGAACACAAAAAGTGAACAGAATTAATCCACAAATCTACCTAGCTTAAAGCAAATTTGACGAAATTAAGGTGCAACGTGAAACAGAAAAAAATCAGAAGCCTTCAAAAAATCGGCAATACCAACGACAAAATTCATAGGACTGCGCAGGAAAAACTGGGGCTATACGTTTACGTCTTGGTAGACCCAAGAACAGCAGAGGTATTTTACGTTGGTAAAGGTGGGGGTACTACAAATGGAAATGAGCGGGTTCTCCATCATTTTAAAGAGGCAAAAAAATTTGCCTTTGGTGAATACAGTAAGGTTCCCTCTTCGAAAACCAAGCGTATTTTGGAAATTTGGGATAAAGGCTATGATGTGCAATGGTGGATTATCCGCCACGGCATTGAAGATCAAAGAATCTGTGACCAAATCGAGGCCGCGGTGATTGATGCTTTCTCATTAGCTAAATCGAAGATACTCAACGCCATACGTGGTTACGGCGCAAAACAATCTGGCCTGATCTCTTCAAAGGATGTCACGCTTTTAAATCCCGCACCTGTCAACCCCAGAAAAAAACATTCGACTGTCTTCTTATTCCCTATTAATCAGCTCATGGGAGAACGCAAAGACTTGTATGAGGCCACAAGAAAATACTGGTCAGTAAGTAAGAAATGGCGGGATATTGCCGACTCCATTGCAATCGGTGTAAATAATCAGACCAGTGCTGCATGTTTTTCAATTGATAAGTGGCGCAAGTGTGATGCCAAGTTCTCGTTTACTGGGCACGACATGACTGATAACCATGAACTAGCGCGCAAAAACTTGTCCTTAATAATTGAAAACGCTAAGGGATACTGGCAAAGAGGCGGATTCTTAATTGTAGAATTTGACGGAAAAAATCATTTCCGTTATTTGCGTGGTAGCAAGAACAAAGAGTGGATCAAACTATAGCGCTAACTTGAACAACAATAATTACCCAAGCGCAAACAAGAAATAGCGTTATTTATTTCGGTCGTTTTGAATTGGAGGAATTCACAAATTACCCAATTTATACTGACGCGATTTAATCGGGAATTCAACTGATAAAGACCACAATCAATTTTACAAATGCGAAGATGCTCAAATCAGCGCGCCAAACACCGCCGCTTCAAATCCGCATCATTAATCGAATAGCAGTAGCTATTGTCGCGTCTGACTTTGCCGAGGCAGTAATTTTTTTGATCGCTCTTGCCGATGGAGTAGCAATACGAGACATCGTTTTTGACTTCGGCCAAGCAAGCGTTTTTGCCGTCGCTGTCGTTGATGGAATAGCAGTAACTAGAGTCGTTCTTAGCGGTGCCTAGGCAGGTGTTTTTGGTGTCGTAATCGTTGATCGAGTAACAGTAGCTGGTATCGCCTTTGACTTTGGCGAGGCAAGCGTTTTTGGTATCGGATTTGTTGATGGAGTAGCAGTAGCTCGTGTCTTTTTTGGCGATGGCTAGACAGGCGTTTTTGCTGTCGGAATCCCTAATCGAGTAGCAATCGCTGGTGTCTTTGGCGATGCTTGCTGGACTGAATGGAACACCACTGAGGATGGTTAGAGTGATGAGGATTTTGCTGAAAAGGGTTTTGCTGAAATTTGGTTTGAGCATGGCTTGTAGCAATCATGGAATAGGATGTGGGCATGATAGCTTGTTTGGTGGTGCGGGTTCAATTGGGTGTGCTGTGAAGCTGTAAGGTGTTGAACGACGCTGGGCTCCTGCCTTCGTAGGAGCGACGGCTGTCGACTACGGGGCGGTGGAGTTTTGCTATTGCTGAACCACCCTCACCCTAGCCCTCTCCCGCTCGCGGGAGAGGGGATAAATGCGCGCTCGGCGGCTTGCGTTTTTGCGTGGCTATTTCTGGTTCGCGGGCGAAGGAATTATTTCGGGGCGGGACTCATCGCTATGAAGGTGGCTCAGAAAAGCGCTGACGTTAAAGTCTAACGACACTGGATCCCTGCCTTCGCAGGGATGACAGCATGAATAACTGTGTACGAATTTCTGCGCTGAACGGCTTTGATCTTTTCAGCGTAAGTTCAGCGCAAGTTCAGCACGACTTCAACGCAACTTCAGCGTGGTAATGCGTGGGCAGTGATCGCTGGAGATGATCTTTTGGCCTTTGAGTTGGTCAACCCCGACTTTCACTGAGCTGGCAGCGCCGTTTTGTTTGGCGTTGAGGGCTTCGCTGATCAAGATGTGGTCGAGGCCGACGAAGCCTTTGCAGGCGCCTGTGCCTTCGGCTAACGGTACTTGCACGAGGCTAGGATTGCCATCAGACAGTTCTTGCCACAACAAGCGCGTTTTGACTTCGCCATGCGGGCCGGTTTTGTTCGGGCTGGCGGGATCGCTGCCATCGCTGCGGACTTGATCTTTTGGTGGATTCGATGCGGCTTCTTCGTCGAGGCGGCGATTGAAGTCACCGAGCACAACAAACAATGGCGTTTTGCTGGCCACACGTTCGATCCAGTTTTCTAATGGTGCGACTTGGCGATTGAGGATTTTGCAGGCTTTATCGTCATCGGTCAGCACATGGCCGGCATAGCGGTCGGTGGTGATCAGATTGGCGCACGAGGATTTCAAATGGACGTTGAGAATACTCAATGGTGTAGCGCCGACCGTAATATTGAGTTCAACACCAGGGCGCAGTTTTCTGATTTTGCTGGTTTCTTCTTCATTGTCTTTGATCGCCAAAGCTTCTTCGCTACGGCACACGGCGGGCTTGCTGCTCAAGGATTTTTTCCACGCGAAGCCCACGGTTTGGAAGGCATTGTGCTCAGCGACACAGGTTTCAAAATCGTTGACGTGTTTGCCGAGGATCGCTTGTATGGTTTCGCGGCTTTTCACTTCTTGGAAAGCCATGATACCGATGCCTTGCTCGGTCACGAGTTTGTCGATGGTGCTGGTGAGACCGGTCATTTTTTCGTCATACCACGCTTCACCATTGCTCCAGTTACTAGCGTTCAAGCGATACGCATTGCACGGCGCCACCATCATACTTTTTTCAAATCCACCAGCAGCGGCTTCTATATTGCTTTGGCATTGCTTAGCACGATCGGCTTCTTCTTTGGTCGGCTCCGTCGCACCACGCATAATCCGTGGACGCGTATCGCACCAGTTGACTTCCGGTGCCGAACACACAGCAAGATGCGTTTTGAAATCGGCCTTGGTACCTGCCCAAGCGATGTTGAACGAGGCGATCCCTACTTCATCGCTTTTGTTGGTTTGTTGTGCATGGCTTGCAGCGTTGAAGGCAAATGAAGCCAATGCCAAAGCGATCGCGTGGGTGGTGAATTTTTGTGTGCGTTTTTGTGTGAGGTTATGGCTGAAACTGAGCATGTGAAGCTAACTCCAAATCAAGTAATGGGTGGTCGATGTCACGCGACATCAAACGCGGCGTGCGATTGTAGCCGAGAATGGGGAGGAGCTTAGCTTTTGTGTGGAGGAATTGCGATACCGAAACGACAATTTTGTGGGTTTGTTTTGGTGGGATTTGTATCGTAGTTTTTCTGGGGGGAGTGATTCTTTGTTTCTGTTTTGGAGTGTCTCCTGCTTGTGGCTTCTTTTTATCGCATCAACTAACGAAACCTTTGCTGGTCGGGGGTGGCCCGACGGACACTCATCAAGCGGCTTTCTATTTCAGTTCTTCTCATGGTTGTGGATACTTCTCATTGCATCATTTAACTGAACCTTCTCTGGTCGGGGGTGGCCCGACTGCCACTCACTTTTCTTGCTTCGCCAAGAAAAGTGAGCAAAAGAAGGCGGCCGCGTTTCGCCGCCCTTCGGGTCCCCAATGCTGCGAGACAGAAAATGGGAAAGCGTTGAAACTCGCCTTGCGGCTCAAACAGCAACGCTTTCTTGTTCCATTTTCTGTCTCGCAGCATCGGCGGCTCAAGAGCGGAACGGCGAAAAGCAGACGCTGAACCGACAGTCATTCATCAAATGGCGCGATGTAGGAGTGGCTTTTAGCTTTAGCTTTGGTTTTGGTTTTGGTTTTGGTTTTGGTTTTGGTTTTGGTTTTGCTTTTGCTTTTGCTTTTGCAGTTGATTTTGACCTTTACCCACTTCTGACACTGCCAATTGTGCGAGGCAGAAAATGGATAAAGAAAGCCTTGCTGTTTGAGCCGCAGGCGAGTTTCAAGGCTTTCCCATTTTTTGACTTGCACCATTGGGAAGCCGAAGGCCAGTGGCAGCGTGGTCGCGTTTTTTGGGTTACTTTTTTGGCGAGACAAAAAAGGTAACTAGCTGTCGGGCTACCCCCGACCTGCGAACTTTGAATTCGACCATCAGTCAAGAAGAACTAAAGCCATTGGATTCCAGCCTTCACGCGAATGACATATCGTAGCCTGGGCTGGCAAGCCCAACGCCCTGTAGCCCTATTCGACGTGCAAACGTTGGGCTTCGCTTTGCTCTGCCCAACCTACGGGTTAAATCGCTTCCACGCTCGTCGTTAGGCATGTTGCTGTCGCTCCTGCGCAGGCAGGAGCCTAGTGGCGTTGACTGGTATTCCGTTCAAACCCATCCCCACCCTAGCCCTCCCCTTGAAAGGGAGGGGATTGTTTCGTTTGGTTTTGGCTTTTTGCAGTTGCAGTTGCAGTTGATTTTGACCTTCACCCACTTCTGACACTGCCAATTGTGCGAGGCAGAAATGGGATAAAGAGAGTCAGATGTTTGAGCCGCAGGCGAGTTTCTGACTCTCCCCATTTTTGCCTCGCTCAATTGGGAAGCCGAAGGCCAGTGGCAGCGTGGTCGCCTTTTTTCGGTTACCTTTTTTGGCGAGACAAAAAAGGTAACTAGCTGTCGGGCTACCCCCGACCTGCGAACTTTGAATTCGACCAGCCGATAAAAAGAACAAAAGACGCTGGATTCCCGTCCCCGATTCATTCATTCGAGGACAGGCTCTGCGCGGGAATGACTAATCGTAGCTTGGGCTGACAAGCCCAACGCCCTGTAGCCCTATTCGACGTACAAACGTCGGGCTTCGCTTTGCTCTGCCCAACCTACGGGTTAAATCGCTTCCATGCTCGTCGTTAGGCATGTTGCTGTCGCTCCTGCGCAGGCAGGAGCCTAGTGGCGTTGGCTCGTATTCCGTTCAAACCCATCCCCACCCTAACCCTCCCCTTGAAAGGGAGGGGATTGGTTCGTTTGGTTTTGGTTTTGGCTTTTGCAGTTGCAGTTGCAGTTGCAGTTGCAGTTGCAGTTGCAATTGATTTTGACCTTCACCCACTTCTGACACTGCCAATTGTGCGAGACAGAAAATGGATAAAGAAAGCTTCGTTGTCTGAGCCGAAGGCGAGTTCCGAAGCTTTCCCATTTTTTGACTCGCACAATTGGGCACCCGAAGGGCAGTGGCAGCGTGGTCGCCTTTTTTGGGTTACCTTTTTTGGCGAGACAAAAAAGGTAACTAGCTGTCGGGCTACCCCCGACCTGCAAACTTTGAATTCAACCAACAGTCAAGAAGAACGAAGGACGCGGGAATGACACATAGTAGGTTGGGCTGGCAAGCCCAACGTCTTGCAGCTCCATTTAACGCACGTTGTTGGGCTTCGCTTTGCTCTGCCCAACCTACTTTCTGTTCTTACTCAAACCAACATCTCTTCTCTCAACCGCCCTCACCTTAACCCTCTTCCGCCTGCGGGAGAGGGGACTCAAACCCTCACCTCTCCACCCGCCACCAAGTCGGCAACAACGCCCGCACTTGCGCTTGATTAAACCGATCATCCATCAAATAAATCACCCCTTGATCTTCCGTGGTGCGGATTACGCGGCCTGCCGCTTGTACTACCTTTTGCAAACCAGGATAGAGATAGGTGTAATCGTAGCCTGCGCCGAACATGGTTTGCATGTGTTGGCGTATGTGTTCGTTGATGGGGTTGAGTTGCGGTAGGCCTAGGGTGGCGATGAAGGCGCCGATGAGGCGTTTGCCTGGTAGGTCTATGCCCTCACCGAAGGCGCCACCTAAGACGGCGAAGGCGATGCCTTGGCTGTGTTCTGTGAAGTTGTTGATGAATTGTTTGCGATCGCTTTCGTCCATGTGGCGGGTTTGGGTCCACACGGTGATGTCGGGGTGTTCGGTGGTGAAGCGTTCGCGCGCTTGTTCCATGTAGTCGAAGCTGCTGAAGAAGGCTAAGTAATTGCCCGGTTGTTGCTGCCATTGCTGTGCCATCACTTGGCAGATGGCTGGTAACGAAGCGCTGCGGTCTTGATAGCGGGTGGAGACCTGATCCACCACGCGCACGCTCAATTGTTCGGCCTTGAATGGCGATGGGACATCGATCCATGCGGTGTTGTCGGGCATGCCTAACAGATCGCTGTAATAATTCCACGGACTCAGAGTGGCCGAAAATAAGGCAGTGCAATGGCTAGCGGCGAAGCGGTGTTTGAGAAAGGGAGCGGGCACGATATTGCGCACACAGAGAGTCGATTCGCCACGTTTGACATGCACATCAAACAATGAATGTTCACCAAAACTTTCACAGAGTTTACTCAGCAGTAGCGCATCGAGATAAAAGCTTTGCAGTTCTGGTAGTACCGCTGTCGGTTCTTGATTGAAGAAGTCAGCGATGTCGACACAGGCATTGCCTAGAGCGATGATAAATTTTTCTGGCAATTCGCTATGAACGAGGTAGTCATCGTCTTGTGATTTTTGTAGTTGCCGCCATTGGCGCGCTAGACGTTCTAAGGCTTTTTTGAGCTGCGCTGGCGCCGTTTTGCGCATCGCTTTGAAACTAGCATAACTGAGTTCAGCGCTATACATAGAGCGTGCTCGGCTGACTAAATTATGCGCTTCATCGACCAAGACCGCGACCTTGTGTTCGTTGACGATGGTTTGACCATACAGCATGGCATTGAGGTCGAAATAATAGTTATAGTCCCCGACCACCACGTCGGCCCATTTACTCATTTCCATGCTCAGGTAATAAGGGCATACGTCAAAGCGCAAGGCGACTTCTCGCATCCGTCTTTGATCTAATTGATCCACTTGCAAAGCCGCGGCGCGTGCCGATGCCAGGCGATCATAAAAGCCTTGTGCCAAGGGACAGGATTCGCCATGACAGGCTTTGTCGGGATGTTCACAAGCCTTGCTTTTGGCGACTAATTCAATGACTCTCACCTTCGCAGTCGTGGTGCTTGAATCGTCAATAGCTGGTGCTTCCTGATGCATGGTTTGCTGCAAATGACTCAAAGCATCTAGAGCCAATTGTCGGCCCGAGGTTTTCGCGGCGAGGAAGAATAGCTTGTCGAGTTGATGTTCTTTGCAGGCTTTCAGCATGGGGAAAATGCTGGCCAAGGTCTTACCAATCCCGGTCGGCGCTTGCGCTAGCAAACAACAGGCTCGGGCGCTAGCTTTGTACATCGCTTCTGCCAATTCACGCTGCCCCACTCGAAATTGCGGGTAAGGAAAAACCATCTCGGCAAGCGCGGCGTCACGGCTTTGTCGGTGCCGCATTTCTTGATGCGCCCAGGCCAGAAACAAGGCACATTGCGCTTCAAAAAATTCACGCAATTCTGCCGCACTGTGCGTGTTGGCGACGATGCGTTCGAGTTTAGTATCGACATTAAAATAAATAACGGCTACGCGGAGTTCGTCGACTCCCAATTTTTGGCACAGTAAGTGACCATAGACTTTGGCCTGTGCCAGATGTAGTGCGCGATGATTATCGGGGATGCGATCAAAGTCGCCGCGATAGGTTTTGATTTCTTCAACTTGCGCCCGTTCTGGCCAATAACCATCGGCACGCCCTTTCACCAATAAATCTTGATTCTTGCCGTGCAATGCCACCTCATATTGGTAACTTGCGGGTCGCCGTGCCACCACCTGCGCATGCCCTTCTATGCCTTCTTGTGCAGTGGGCGACGGCGTGAAGCGCAAATCAAGATCGCCTTGTTTCGCGGTGAATTCGCATAAGGCACGTACACCGACGGTGTACGCTGAGTTTGGCGCAGCGTCTAAAACAGAAACAGGAGGCACGACCTCATTCACAGCTTCGCCTCTTGCCATTGCAGATAGCAGACCGAGATCGGCAATTGATGTTGATGACAGTAGTCGATCAGACGCAATTGATTGTCTTGCAAACGATCGCCAGGGCCTTTCACCTCGATCAGTTGATAGCTTTGCTGCCCCGGAAAAAACTGAATCAAATCCGGAAAGCCGCTGCGATTGGCTTTGATATCAGCCAAAATACGTTGAAACCAGTAGCGCAAATCGCGCGCTGGAATGCATTGCAAAGCGGTCTCCAATAAGGCTTCATCCAAGTAATCCCAAAACACGAACGGCGATTGTTTGCCGTATTTCAGGCGATAGGTTTCGCGTATCTGCTGTTTGTAGGCATCGGAGTCGAGCATGGCCAAACATTGCGCGAAGTCTTCCGCGCGGCGCGGCACGAAATCCTCACTACTAAAATCGACCGGCGCCCGATGAAAGGGATGAAAGAATGCACCGGGTAAGGCTTTGAACACCGCAGGCCAACACAGCAAACCGAGCAAGGAATTGAATAGCGTATTCTCGACATAAAACACCGGCGCCTCATCTTGATGTAGATGATCGCGCACGACATATTCCACTGAAATCGCTTCTTGTGGCTGCGGCAAACACAGATGCAGAGTCTTCACTTCTTGTCGTGCAATCACCGCTGGCTTTTGATGCCCCAGCTTACGATTCAGGCGTGGCGCACTGCGTTGTAACTGTTGGAGTTCCGCTTCACTTTCAGGAGCGGCTAAAGCTCGATTAAGTAATTCCAAGGCCGCAGCGCTGTCGCCCATTTTTTCTAAGACACGGATACGACGTTGGCGTGCCCCGAGATAACGACTTGCACTATACAAGCGCAAGGCCAAGGGCCACTCCTGCCATTTCTCTGCTTGCTGCCCCATGTGAAAATACAGCTTCTGACGTCGATGCTCTATCCACACATTGTTCAACGCTAGCTGCTCAACCCGCGCTAACACTGCTTCCATAGCGGCGACTGAATCCGCCACTTCGTAGGCTTCCCGACAGGATTGCAAAGCTTCATAGTCATCAACGTCGCGTCGCGTTTGAAAGCCACGCGACTCTGGTGAAAAATCGATGGTTTCGTATTCGTAGATACCCAGGTCGGACAAAACAAACTCCGACCAATCTTGATGGCTATTCCCAAAGAACATCAAACGAAAACGCTGGCAGATGTCTTTGACCGCAATGCGCCAGACGAGGTCTTCGCTTTCGGGCCACCATTCGGAGTATCGTCGTTGCGAGGGATTGGCTGTGGATGCCTCTTGAGTGGCTTCTGAACTATGCTCCAATTTTTGCTGTAGAAGGCACTCCAACAAATCTGCTTTCTTCCACTGCCTTTGCGCGGCGCTGAGTTTGAAGGCGCTGGCGATTTCGGGTTTAGCTAAGATATCGAAGACTTCATCCAAATCCATCACGGGATCTTGTTCTACCCAAGACAGCTCAAGCAAAGCTTGCACTGCGAGACGCGCATCACCAATTTCTTCATATTGCAACTTGCTGGCACGGAAAAATTCGCCTTTGCGCATCACCATCCGCACAAACAAAGCGCGCGATGTCTGCGGCAATTGAAAAAACTCGCGGATGAATTGACGTTCATGCTCCTGCAAGAGATCATCGTAACGCGTACGCACCCAATCCAAGACCAACTCGAAATTGTCGAGGTAGTAGAACGGATGCAAAACGGGAAGATCTTTGACTTCGGTTACGAGCGGCATAGGTGAAAACTGGAATACTGTATATTTTCACAGTATATCGATTTTGACTGCGAAGTTCTATGGCTGTTGTTTGCCCTTCTCCTCCAAGGGGAAGGTTGCGACGGGTTTTGTTGAGACTCGTAGGTTGGGCTGCTAAGCCCAACGTTTCCCATTCTTCTAACCATCAACGTTGGGCTTCGCTTTGCTCAGCCCAACCTACGGATTGTCTCGCTTGCGACCATTGGAGCATCATGATGTTGCTTCACGCTCCATTCAAACCCATCCCCACCCTAGCCCTCCCCTTGAAAGGGAGGGGATTTATCGGCTTAAATACGTGCGCGATTATGCTCAAATTTTGAGTCCAATTTATTGCTGTATTCATGAACATCAACGGTCTAAGATTCGTTACAGCACTTCAGCGCGCGTTGTTAGCCCCTTCCCCTTCAAGGGGAAGGTTGCGACGGGTTTTGTTGAGACTCGTAGGTTGGGCTGCTAAGCCCAACGTTTCCCATTCTTCTAACCATCAACGTTGGGCTTCGCTTTGCTCAGCCCAACCTACGGGTTGTCGCACCCACCTACTCTTCACCCCGCATCACCTCTATCAGCTGTTGACGTAGCCAAACGTGGGCGGGGTCGTTTTCGGTGTTGGCATGCCAATAGAGATGCGCATCAATGGGTTGTGTGGCGAGTGGGAATGGATCGATGCGATTGTTGAATTGCGCGTTGGCGATAGTGGCGTAATGCTCGGGCATGGTGAGAAATAAATCGGTGCTGGCCACCACGCGGCATGCGGCGAAATAATGCTGGCAGCGCAAGGCGATCTGGCGGCGCAAGCCTTCACGATTGAGTTCCATATCCTCTAAACCCAAACCTTTACGACGCGATGAGACCAATACGTGCGTTTGCGCCAAGTAGGTGTCGAGGTCCAACGCTTTGCTCTTCTTACGGTAGAACGCTGGATGCTCTTGGCGCGACAACACGATCAAGCGATCGCGGGTGACGCGCTGTTGGCGTATCAGCGCATTCGAAGAAATAGGCATGGGCACATCCAGCACCATATCGAGATTACCGCTACTAAGCTCGGTTTCGATTTCGGCGCGCTCAACCCGCACACTCGCAATAGTGATACCTGGTGCTTGCGCCGCGATGCGTTGCATCAGTTGTGGCAACAAGGTCGCTTCAAAGACATCACGCAAGCCGAGGTTGAAACCACGCTGCGTCTGACTCGCATCGAAATTTTGCTCGGTTTGCAAACTCGCTTCAAACAACTGCAAACCCTGACGCACCTGCATGATGATGCTACGTGTAAACGGCGTTGGTGCCATTACTGAACCTTGACGCACAAACAAAGGATCATTGAACATCGCACGCAAACGCGCCAAGGCATGACTCAGTGCAGGCTGGCTCAAATTCAGCACCTGACTGGCACGTGTAATGCTGCCTTGCGTGTAAATGGCATCAAGGACGACGAAGAGATTGAGGTCGGTGCGTGAAATATGCATAAAATGAATTATACGATATGCAAATCATTCATTTGATCTATTTTTTAGTGGATCGTATGCTGACGTTTTGTGATTCATATTTGAACCTGACTCTAGCCAAAACAATACGCAAGCCGCCAACTCAATTGCAGACCATCCCCTCTCCCGCACGCGGGAGAGGGCTAGGGTGAGGGGCGCTGAGAAATGGGACTGTTTGTCGAATCCTCACTTCAAGTAAAAACATAGAGATGATCAGCAAGATAAAAAGTGTAGTCATGCCGGAACCACCCTCATCCCCTGCCCTTCTCCCGCTCGCGGGAGAAGGGAGTTTGTGGTTATTACGTGACTATTGAACGCGTCGATAACTTCCGCATCCCCTCTCCCGCAAGCGGGAGAAGGGAGTTTGTAGTAGATCTCCCCCAGCATTGAACATCGAAGAAAAAACTCATCAGCATTAAGTCAGTCTTCAATCAGCATTAAGAAAGCACACCATGAATTTCGATCATTCCCCCGTCGCCAAAGAGCTGATCGCTCGCATGCAAGCCTTTATGCAAGAGCATGTCTTACCCGCCGAAGCGAGCTACTATCAACAGCTCAAAGGCGGTAGCGATTGGACGCAATGGCAGCAGCCTGCTGTGATGGAAGAGCTCAAGGCCAAAGCCAAAGCGGCTGGTTTGTGGAATCTGTTTTTGCCTGAAGATGGGGCGCGCCTAGCGAATGTTGACTATGCACCATTGGCTGAAATTACCGGACGTTCGATGATGGCGCCTGAGGTGTTTAACTGCAACGCGCCTGACACGGGCAATATGGAAGTCTTGGTCAAATATGGATCAGAAGCGCAGAAGCAGCAATGGTTGAAGCCGCTCATGAATGGTGAGATTCGATCTGCGTTTTGCATGACCGAACCCGATGTCGCCTCAAGTGATGCCACCAATATGGAGGCGACTGCTTTTGTCGAAGGTGATGAAGTCGTTTTGAATGGCCGCAAGTGGTGGAGTTCGGGCATCGGTCATCCGAATTGCAAAGTGTTGATCTTCATGGGCTTGAGTGCGCCTGAGGCCGACAAACATCGTCAACATTCTATGGTACTGGTGCCACTCGACACGCCCGGCGTGAAGATAGAAAGAATGCTGCCGGTATTTCATACCTTGGATGAGCCCTTTGGTCACGGCGAAGTCAGTTTTACTAACGTACGCTTGCCCTTGTCTGCCATCATAGGCGGTAATGAGCAAGATCCTGCTCACGGCATTGGTCGCGGCTTTGAAATTGCCCAAGGACGTTTGGGGCCAGGTCGTATTCATCACTGTATGCGTGCGATTGGCGCCGCGGAATACTCCTTAGAACTCTTATGCCAACGCGCGCTGAGTCGGGTCGCGTTCGGCAAACCCTTAGCAAAATTAGGCGGCAATGCCGACATCATCGCCAATGCCCGGATGGCGATCGAACAAGCGCGTTTATTAACTTTGAAAGCTGCATGGATGATGGATACCGCTGGCGTGAAAGCAGCCATGAGTGAGATTTCGCAAATTAAGGTGATTGCACCGAATGTGGCAACGCAAGTCATCGATGCGGCTATGCAAATCCATGGCGGCGCTGGCTTGTCGGATGACTTCCCACTCGCCGCCTTGTATGCCTATGCCCGCGTGCTGCGCATCGCCGATGGCCCCGATGAAGTGCATCGCGGCTTGATCGCTAAACTCGAATTACAAAAACAAGCATTGCAAAGCCAAGCCATTCCTAACCAAGCCATGCGGGGTCAGGCATGAGCGACTTTAATGATCGTGCGGGTCAAGTCCGCAGTGGTGAAGAATTGCCGATGGCAGCCATCGAGCATTTCATCAAACAGCATCTACCCGATTTACAAGGCCAGGCTGAACTTGAGCAGTTTTCAGGCGGCGCTTCGAATCTGACTTACTTGCTACGCTTTCCCGATCGTGATTTGATACTGCGTCGTCCGCCGTTTGGTCATAAGGCCAAGTCCGCGCACGATATGCTCCGTGAAGCGAAGATCATGCAGGCTCTCAAGCCCGTGTATCCCTATGTGCCGACAGTGATCGCTGCGTGCGACGATGCCAGTGTGATGGACTGCGATTTCTATGTCATGGAACGCATTCACGGCATCATCCCCCGTCACAATTTGCCCAAAGGTTTAGTGTTAAGTGAAGCAGAGACGCGCGCCTTGTGTTTGAGTGTGCTCGATAAAATGATCGCCTTGCATCAGATTGATTACAAAGCAGCGGGCTTGGAAAGCATCGGTAAAGGCGAAGGCTATGTGCAACGCCAAATGGATGGTTGGAGTGAACGCTACCGCAAAGCCAAGACCGACGATGTCGGCGATTTCGAGCAAGTGATGGCGTGGCTGAAAGCGAAAATGCCTGCGCGCGATGTGGCAACCTGCATCATTCACAATGACTTCCGCTTTGATAACGTGGTACTCAATCCCGACGACATTACCGACGTGATTGGGGTGCTCGATTGGGAGATGGCAACACTCGGCGACCCGTTGATGGATTTGGGGAATACCCTCGCCTATTGGGTGCAAGCAGATGATGACGCAGTGTTCCAATCGGTGCGCCGTCAGCCTACGCATTTACCAGGCATGTTGAGCCGTGCTGAAGTGATCGCCTATTACGGTGAGAAGACGGGCTATCGGGTCGATAACTTTGACTTCTATGCCATCTTTGGTTTGTTCCGCTTAGCCGTGATTGTTCAACAAATTTACTATCGCTTCTTCCACGGTCAAACCACCAATCCAGCTTTCGCCAATTTTGGCAAAATGAGTCTGTATTTGGAACAGCGCTGTTTGCGTCTCATCGCAGGCTCGGCCTTGTGAACCGCATCGAGTCATTGAAAGACGGATTGATGAATAGCATTTTCCTGATACGGCACGGGCAGGCCAGTTTTGATGCCGATGACTACGACCAACTGTCGCCACTCGGCATGGAACAATCACGCCTGTTGGGTGTGTGGCTGCGTAGCATGGGCTACCAACCCGATCATATTGTCTGTGGCGCGGCCAAACGCCATCGTCAGACCGCACAACACTGTTTGCAAGCCTGGCGGCAAGACCTGTATCAGCACCCCGAACAGGAATGGCTGATCGATGCCGGCTTCAATGAGTTCGATCACGAACAAGTGATCTTGCAAGCCCACCCGCGCTTCACGAATTTCCGAGAACTACGTCATTTCGTCGAACAGCGGGCTCAACCGCGGCGCGCCTTTCAAGAGCTTTTTACACAAGCGATGCAACGCTGGGTAAGTGGTGAACATCAAGACTATGCCGAAAGCTGGTCTCACTTTCAACAGCGTTGCCGCGCTGCGTTACAAGGCGCTTGCGAGCGCGAGGGGCAAATTTGGATTTTTACTTCAGGCGGCACCATCTCGGTCTTACTGCAAGAAATTCTGGGCATCAGCGATGCCAAGATTTTTGATTTGAATGCCAGCTTGGTCAACAGCGGCGTCTCGCGTTTGCATTACCGCACCAGTCGGCACGATCACACTGTACGCCATATCAGCGTCGCCAGCCTCAATAGCGCTGTGCATTTAGAAATGCATCAAGCGCCTGCCCTCATTAGTTATCGATAATTTCAATTTGTTTGGAGACCCCATGAAAGATTTACAGAACAAAGTCGCGGTGATTACCGGTGCCGCCGAAGGCATCGGTAAAGCCTTGGCACAAGCGGCAGCGGCGCGCGGTATGAAGTTAGTGTTGGCCGACATCAGTGCCGAACGTTTACAAGCGACCGTCAGCGAATTCGAACAGCAAGGCGTTGCGGTGCTCGGCGTCGTCACGGACGTCGCCAAAGAATCCGCCATTCAACACTTAGCCGATCAAGCCTATGCACGTTTTGGTGCAGTTCATCTATTGATCAATAATGCCGGTGTCGCGGTCGCTAAGTCAGCATGGGAAACCACAGCGCAAGACTGGGAATGGGTGATGGGAGTCAATCTGTATGGTGTCACGCACGCCCTGCGCATCTTTGTACCGCGTATGTTGGCGCAAGATGAAGAGGCCCACATTGTCAACACCGCCTCCATGGCAGGCATGATTTCAGCACCGGCCTTAGCTGCCTACAATGTCAGCAAATTCGGGGTAGTGACTTTGACCGAAGGTTTGTATCACGATCTGACTCTGCGCCAGAGCAAGATCGGCGTTTCTGTTTTATGCCCCAGCTGGGTCAACACTCGTATCGTCGAATCGGAACGCAATCGCGATGCCGAGCAAAGAACCAAGGTCGAGACTCTCGAAAAAGTCTCCGCAAAGACTTCGGCAGCCATCATGAAGGCCGTCGAAAATGGCTTAGCGCCAGAGACGGTTGCCGAGCAAGTCATGCAAGCAGTACTGGCCAACCAGTTCTACATTTTGACGCACGCAGATTCGCTCCCAGCGGTGAACGTTCGTGCGCAAGATATTTTACAAGGTCGCCAGCCGAGCTTGCTACCGATCTAAAGCAGCTCGCACAGATGGAAAATTAGACGCAGAAATTTGCAAAAAACCGACGAAAAACCCACTCCACCCGCCAGATTTTCCCGAATCTGGCGCAGTCTTCTCATTTCTGCTGCGTCAGCATGGGCAGCATCCGCAAACTGTTCTATGATAGAGAACGCCAATCACAAGCAGCATGCTTGCTGTTGATGTCGTTCTCAAGTTCTGCATTCTGAACTAATCGCTTTTTGTCGTATCAAATCCGTTTCTTGGCTCCGTCACGGGACTCCGACCATGCGTATTCGGCATTTACAAACGCGCATCATTATCGCCTTCTCGGTCTTATTACTGATCGTGCAGGTCGTCTCGCTTGTCTTCGTGAATAGCTTTATTTCCAAGAGTGCCAACAAGGATATCGAGCACAATCTGCTAGCCGGTGAAAAGATCTTCAATTCTATCCGTGCCGACAATACCAAATGGCTGACGCAATCCGCAGGCATCCTCACTTCCGACTTTGCCTTTATCAAAGCGGTCGCTACCGGTGATCGGAATACCATCGTTTCGGTCTTACAAAATCATGGTGGTCGGATTAACGCCGACATCGCGATGTTAGTCGGCACCGATAACGTCTTGGTGGCTGACACTTTAGCCAGAAGTCATGCTGGTCAGACCTTCGCCTTTCCACAACTAATTAAAGCTGCGGAAGAACATGGACAAACCAGTGCGGTGGTGATGTTTGAGGGCAAGCTGTATCAACTCGTGGTGGTGCCCGTCATGGCACCGCTGCCGGTGGCATGGCTGGCCCTAGGCTTCGTCATTGATGATCAATTTTCTGCCAACCTTAAATCGCTCACTGGCTTAGAAGTATCTTTCATGGTGCCACGCGCCGATACGCGTCAATGGCAGTTAATCGCCACCACACTGCCCACGGAGAATGCCAATACTTTGCCACGCGACATTCATTCCTCAAGCGAGACGAATACGAGTAATGAGACCGATGCCGACGCCTATGTCAAAGTGATTTCCTTAGCGAACGAAGACTACCTGACCCGTATTTCCCGCCTCAAGCTCAATACAGCGGCAGGCAACCAAGAAGCGGTGACGGTCTTGCAGCAATCACTCGATATCGTCTTGGCGCCTTTACGCCGACTACAGATGATTTTGATTTTGCTGGGGGTGCTAGCACTCGGTGCAACATTGGCAGCCTCATTTCGAATTGCCCGCAACATCACTCGCCCCTTGCGCGACCTAGGAACGCTCGCACAAGCGATCGAACAAGGGCGCTACCAGTCGAATACAGTCGTCGCACGCGATGCCGAAGTACATCAACTCGCCTCCGCCATCAACAACATGGCGCAAGGGATTGCCGTGCGCGAAGAACGGATTAGCGAGTTGGCTTACCGCGATACGCTCACTGGGCTCGCCAATCGCACAGCGTTCGTGCAGGCCATCGAAGATTACCTGCGCACCGAAAAACGCTTCTCGATCTTGCTCATGGATATCGATCGTTTTAAGGACGTGAATGATATTTTGGGGCACCACATCGGTGATTTACTCCTCAAAGAAATCGTCAGGCGATTATTAGAACAAACCCAGGGTCAATGGAGTATGTTGGCACGCCTTGGTGGTGATGAATTTGGCTTGTTGGTGGAGAGCGATACGCCGCAGGCAGCAATCCAACTTTCGCAACAAATCCGCACCGCCTTAGATCAAGCCATCCTGCTAGAAGGCCACCAAGTGATTGCCAGTGGCAGTATCGGCATTGTGCATTCACCCTTACATGGTCAGCAGCAGAACGCTTTGCTGCGCCACGCGGAATTAGCCATGTATGCCTCCAAGCGAAGCAATAGTGGATACGTGGTGTATGACACCGCGCTCGAAGCACATGCGAAACAAAACTTATCGCTCATGGCAGAACTACGCCATGCCGTTGAGCATCAGGAGCTCAAATTATTTTATCAGCCGAAGGTCGACCTCCGTAGTAACACGATTGCCGAAGTTGAAGCGCTGATTCGTTGGCAGCATCCCAAACGCGGCATCATTCCGCCAGACCAATTTATCCCCTTTGCCGAAAGCACGGGCTTCATCGCCACCATTACCGAGTGGGTGATTAATGAGGCCTTGCGGCAGCGACATCAATGGGAACAAATGCGGTTGAGTCTCAGCATTTCGATCAATATTTCCGCGCGTGACCTGCTCAATCCTAGATTGCCACAGATTTTCGAACAGGCCATGCAACGCTATCAAGCTTCCGCCGATTGGATTACCCTAGAGATCACCGAGAGTGCCATTATGACGGATCCGCAAAGTGCCTTAGAGGTGCTAAATCATTTACATCAAAGCGGCTTCAGAATGTCGATCGATGATTTTGGCACTGGCTATTCCTCACTCGCCTATTTGAAAAAACTGCCCGTCAGCGAACTGAAAATCGATAAATCCTTCATCACCGATATGGAAAACAATCATGACGATGAGGTGATCGTTCGCTCCACCATTGATCTAGGCCATAACATGGGCTTGCACGTGATCGCTGAAGGTGTCGAAAATCAAGCCACTTGGGACGCCCTGCGCGATATGGGCTGCGATAGCATACAGGGTTATTTTGTCAGCAGACCACTAGCCGCAGATGTATTGGAAACATGGCTACAAAGTTCACATTGGAAATTTAAAGCACAACATCATGACTAAGTCAGATCACACTTCTCTTTTTGCGCTAGTCGCGGGACGCAGCCATTGGACGCCGCGATTTGTTCAGGGTCTCGGCCTCCTATGCGCCTCCTTTCTTTTTACGACGCCAGCCGTCGCCGAAGACTTCTTGCAGTTTGATACTCAACTCAAGCGCGACAATAATCTCGGCAATTCTCGTGTGCGTTACGCCGTGGCCGACAACTCCTTGATCAACACTTTGAATGTCGGTCGCATCGCCACGTTGGGAGACGATCCGATCACGGTCATTTTGAATGGCAAGCTGGCCTCGACCAGCTATAACCGCTTTACCGGCTTAAGCCACCGCGACCTCGGCGGCACAATCGAAGTCAAAAAGAAGTGGGGCCTAGGACCTTACGCCCCCGTCTTCTCAGGGCAACTTGGGTACGAACGCCAGCTGTTTGAACAAGCGGATCGTACACAAGATATACAGCATGCTGAACTCCGCTTAAGCAAGCGTGTGATCGAAAACCTGAATCTGAACGCGACTTGGCGACTCACGCAACATCATGCCGCTGATAATCGTAGTGTCGAGGAAGACTATTCGGGTGCGGTCTATGATGGACGCTACCACACTTGGAGTGTAAGCGCGGACTACAGTATCTTCGGCGATCATCTACTTGGCTTGCAGTACAGCCAACGCAAGGGTGATCTGGTCGTTACCACTGTTTCTGACTCGGCAGCGATTTACAGCGTGGCCAAAGCAATTCGTCCTGACCCCGCCTTTGGAGCAGATCGCGATGCCTATCGTTTGGACGGTGAAATTAAATCATGGGGATTCAGCTACACCATTCCCCTCAACCGTCAATGGGACCTTCAATTTGAAAATCAAAAACATGACTCTCGTGTTAGCAACGGAGTCACTTATGCAAAACGCGTGTATAGCGTCTCTGCGCATTTCAAATTTTAAGTTGAATCACTTTGGTGGGCCAAGCGATATGCAACAGCTCAGCCATTAGAAGACTAAAGAAGCAAAAAATAAAAT
This sequence comes from Undibacterium cyanobacteriorum, assembly GCF_031326225.1. Lineage (GTDB taxonomy): Bacteria > Pseudomonadota > Gammaproteobacteria > Burkholderiales > Burkholderiaceae_D > Undibacterium > Undibacterium cyanobacteriorum. Next base: position 3,852,553 of record NZ_CP133720.1, read on the forward strand.
AAATATCAGTGGAGGCAAGCTTATGCGTTTGAACTTTCGTTTCTCTCAATGGTGCTACTACACCGTACTATGCCTTGCAGCTCACAGTATCAGCGCCTCCGCGAACGCGGCCGACTTGCGCATTAAAGTCAGCGATAAAAAAGGTCGAGCTGTAGAAGATGCGGTCGTTCTGGCAACACCGAGCGATCTCAGTAAGATTAAAAACCTGAAAGCCAAAGATGAGGTGATTGATCAAATCGACAAAGAGTTTGTGCCATTTGTGAAGCCGCTCTTGGTCGGCTCCAAAGTATTTTTCCCGAACAAGGATGATGTACGCCACCACGTGTATTCATTCTCGGCCGCTAAGACTTTTGAATTACAACTGTATTCGGGTAAGACCGCGCCGCCGGTCGTGCTTGATAAAGCGGGCATTGTTGTCTTGGGATGCAATATCCATGATTGGATGTTGAGCTATGTGTATGTGGCCGAAACGCCCTATTTTGGCAAGACCGATAAAGACGGCAACGTACAAATTGCTGACTTGCCGAACGGTGAATATCAACTGAAAATTTGGCACCCAAGTATGGGCATGACTTCTGGTGAAAATGGCGCGAAAATCAAATTCGATGATTCAACACCTGCAATTAAACTCGATTGGAGTATCGCAACCAAAGCCATCGTTCGCATCCCTCGTAAATCGAGCACTCAAAGCAATGGCTACTAGAATCACATAAGCTTGATACCTAGCAGTCGCCACACGAGGTCTGTCGCTTCAAGTAAAACCCGCAACAAAAAACCCCTTGGATTGATTCACAAGGGGTTTTCTTTTCTACCGCAGTCGTCGCGTATCAGAATGAAGATTGAAGACCAACAGAGAACATATTGACGTTAGACGTTGTATCTGGATAGCCAGATGCTTTCACGCGACGATGATCAAACTCTGCGCGCAATGACAGGTTTTTATCGACAGAATACAAAACACCGAAGCCGACCAATGGTTGTGTCGAGTAGTTGTTATCGGAACCTTGCGCGCCGCCTACACTGGCGATCAATTCGCCTTTCATAAAGGCCGCGCCAACTTTACCGAAACCGCGGAAGCGATTCATTTCTGGCGTTTTGAAAACACCAGCAAGATCAAAACCACGACCATTGAAAGTCGCTTTCAAATTACTGATATTGAAGCTGACTTCATTCAAATAAACATAGCCACCTTCCAAAGCGAAGGTTTGATTGAATTCATAACCACCATACAATTTAAAACCAGCGGCGCCAGTGCTGCATGGATTCGTACCAGTGCAATCAACACTCCACTTAGTGCGACCAACCGTGCCACCCAAGTAAGATTGAGCGGATGCTTGAGCACTGATCATTGCGCATGCAACTGCGAAAACAGCTGCAAAAATGTTTTTCTTTAACATGGACACCACCTAAATAAAGTTTAATCGTCACTGCAACCAGGCTCAGTGCAAATCAACACACGTCGGTAAAGATCCGCAAAGTTGAGACTGGGACAGAGGCTGAATTTTACCTTGCCATCCTCATCATGCCCAGAATTCTTGCAAAAAGCGTTGCATCAAGATGAACTTTGCTGTCCCAAAGCCATAATGGGTAAGCTACTCACGGGTTTAATCTCTTCCATACACACCATAGAACGCACATTCCCTACACCGGGAACCTGCATCAATTTATCGGTCAAAAATTGCGACAGGCCCTTCAAATCATTCGCGACCACTTTTAAGAGATAGTCAAAGTCACCTGAAATCGTATGGCATTCGATAATCTCAGAGAAAGTCATGATTTTCTTCTCGACTTCGCGCACATTGCGATACTGCTCACGATCTAAGGACAAGTTCACATAGGCCATCACACCAAGTCCTAGGGCTTCACGATCCACGCGAGCCGAATAACCACGTATCACCTGCTGCTCTTCTAAGGCGCGCACCCGTCGTAAAGTCTGCGGTGGCGACAAATGTATCTTCTCTGCCAATTCCAGATTGCTCATGCGACCATCGGCCTGCAAATGTCGCAAGATATTGAAATCATAGTTATCCATTTTGTTTTCCGAACGAAAGTTTGCAATACAAGGAAATTTTTGCACACTTTTTCGGATTATGCGAAATATAATTTCTTTCAACCTGCAATCCAGAAAAAATTTAGAAATTTCTTTTGGGCTGGAATTGTCTATAATTTCGTCCGCTTTAGGTGTATGTGCGGTGAATGTGCAGCGAAACCAAGGCAGCCAAATACCAGCCCGTGTTCATGCATAACAGTGACCACATCACCACTTTTGATTTTCGGGGCTCAGCCCTCAACCCAACTTGAGCAGGATCACAGCGAGATGACAAAGACAATTTCTCTGATTGGTGCACCAACCGATGTCGGTGCAAGTGTTAAAGGTGCAGGCATGGGTCCTGATGCATTGCGCGTGGCAGGTCTAGCGCAGGCTTTGGAGGCGCGCGGTTTGGCGGTCATCGATCACGGCAATTTGCATGGTCCTGCCAATCCCTGGCAAGCACCGGTCAATGGTTTGCGTCACTTGAATGAAGCGATCGATTGGAATCAAGCGGTCTACGACGAAGTCAGCAATGCCTTGAAGTTGGGCCACTTCCCCATGATGATGGGTGGCGATCACTGCTTGGCCATCGGCTCCATTAGCGCGGTAGCGAAACACTGCAAAGACACGGGTAAAAAATTGCGTGTGTTATGGTTCGATGCCCACGCTGACAGCAACCTTTCCACGATTAGCCCAACCGGCAATATCCACGGCATGCCAGTCGCCTGCTTAATGGGTCATGGCCCAGAACAACTGATCGCTTACGGTGGCTACACACCTGCGATGCAACCAAATGAAATCCGTCAAATCGGGATTCGTAGTGTCGACGATGGCGAACGTCAATTCATTCATGATTTGAGCATTCCTGTGTTCGATATGCGTTACATCGATGAACATGGTATGCGTGATGTGATGTTGAAAGCGCTCGACGGCGTTGATGAAAACACGCACATCCACGTCAGCTTCGACCTCGATTTCCTCGATCCGGATATCGCTCCTGGCGTTGGCACCGCAGTGTTAGGCGGACCGACTTATCGCGAAGCACAATTGTGCATGGAGATGATCGCTGATACAGGCCGTATGTGCTCCATGGATATCGTCGAACTCAATCCGGCTTTAGACTTGCGTAATCAAACTGCGCTCATGGCAGTGGATTTAATCGAAAGCTTGTTTGGCAAGTCGACTCTGGTGCGCATGGCGACCAAGTAAGTGAATTAGTGAAAGTAAGATGAAACCGCGTAGGTGCGATTAGCCAAGCGTAATCGCACCTACCGCACCCACGTTCTCCGCCGAGTTTGATCAACGCACGAGCACCAAATTATCGCGATGAATCAATTCGGACTCTTCGACGAATCCTAAGATACTTTCAATCTCACTCGATGCTTTGCGCATGATGCGACGTGCATCGCCGCTGCTGTAATTGCACAAGCCCTGCGCGATCACGATGCCAGCTGCATCCACACAACTGACAACCGAGCCGCGACCAAATTCTCCGCGCACTTCGGTCACGCCGATTGGCAACAAAGATTTGCCATCGCGCGTGAGCTTCTCGACCGCACCGGCGTCGAGCACCAATTGTCCCGAGGTTTGCAAGTGATCCATCATCCATTGCTTACGCGCCGCGAGTGGTGCGCGATCGGAGGCGAGTTCGGTGCCGATGGCTTCGCCTTGAGCTAATCGCACCAAGACGTTCGCCTCACGTCCCCATGCAATCACGGTATGTGCGCCAGAACGCGCGGCGCGCTTGGCCGCAAGGATCTTGGTCAACATACCGCCGCTCCCCACACTACTCCCGGCCCCGCCCGCCATTTCTTCCAAAGCCGGATCACCCGCACGTGCTTGATGCACGAATTGCGCCTCAGGATGCTTACGTGGATCGGCGGTGTACAGGCCTTTTTGGTCCGTCAAAATAATCAAGGCATCGGCCTCGACGAGATTGGCGACCAAGGCACCTAAGGTATCGTTATCACCAAACTTAATCTCATCCGTGACCACGGTGTCGTTCTCATTAATCACCGGCACCACGCCGAATTCCAAGAGTGTGGTGAGGGTCGAACGCGCGTTCAAATAGCGTTCGCGATCAGCTAGGTCGGCATGCGTCAAAAGAATTTGCGCCGTGCCCAATGCGTGTTCGCGAAAGCAGCTTTCGTAGATTTGCGCTAAGCCCATTTGCCCGACCGCGGCACAGGCTTGGAGCTCATTGATTGCCGTCGGTCGCGTTTCAAAACCGAGGCGCTTACGCCCTTCGGCAATCGCCCCAGAACTGACCATCACGACTTCTTTTCCCATCGCCCGCAGTGCGGCGATTTGTTGCGCCCAATTGGCGATCGCTTCGCGATCCAGGCCACGTCCCTCGTTCGTCACCAGAGAGGAACCGACCTTCACAATCAAACGTTTGGCATCTTGAATCAGAGATTGCATAAATTACTATTTTCTATCATTTCATTTGGGATGGAATGACTGAAATTATACATTATTCCGATTTGGTTTTATTTTTCAGAATTTTATTCTGCATTACTGTTGGGACTGACCACAATTACCTGAAGCAGTGAGTTGTTACGACACTTGCTATTGGCAAAAGAAAAAAGGGCAGCAAAATGCTGCCCTCCCCTTACTTGCCGCAATGGGAATTAAACCCTCAGAAAACTCTAATGATCCGGCGCCTTCGAATCCGGCTTTGTGACACTCCCTGATTTTGCTACGAAATCTTGCGCATCTATCTCTGGAGCCGTGTTTGGATTTTCAGGTGGCAATTTCTTTTCCGCCGGTACGATACCTAATGTCTGTAAGGCTTCGGCTTGCATTGGTGACGGTGGTGGCGGTAGAGTTTGGCCGATAATCCGCACAAAGGTTTGTTTGACTCGCTCTGACTTCACGACATAGAGGGTCCAAATCAAAGTATAGATTGCGCCACGAATCGCTTCTGCCCAATCCTTTACCGATACATCTGATGCCGTACTGAGCTGTTGCGCAAGCGTCAGATCGACGAAATGGAAGATGCTGATGCCCCAAAAGACACCTATAAATGCGCGCGGAAAACGGTGGCTGCGTTTGAAGAAGAAAATCACCACCACGGTCGACAAGATCGCGAAGCCAATATTAGCGCCCATCTCGACAATTAACAGAAGAATCAAAGAAGGATGAAAAGCTTCACTGGCTGGGTTCATCAATACTAGCCAAGTTGATAGGCCATATCCATCGAAATCCTTCAAGCCCCACAAAATCATGAGCGGTGTGAGTACGATGCCGATCGCCATTAGAATTAACCAGCCACCGATTTCCTCTGCTTGCTTGGGCGTGCTCGTATTCACCAACGCACGATCCGCACAATACCAACGACGTGCGATTTCAATCCAAATCACGCTGAACAAGAGCGCTATGACGATTGCCACCCAATTCATATCACTACGAATCAGGGCGCGGTCAGAGTGATCACTTTCGTTCGATGTCCCTTCCGCGTCTTCTTCGCCAGCAACCGTATCGACCTGCCAAATCATCAGCCCCAATGCATTCTTGGCGGCATCGACAGCCTCTGTGTGCTTGGTCATTTCATCCGCCAAAAGATGATCTTTGAGGCTGCGATAGTGATCAATCATGATGATCTTATCGCCCTGCAATTTGACGCGATGATGCACCTCAAAAGCGGGGCTGGTGAACTTGGTGTCTTCGTCCTTTAACTTCCACGCGCTCGGCAAACGGATTTCGGTGGTTTGCTCGATATCAATCGGATGATTCAATGCGTACGGTTGGTTGCGAATAGGCTGACCGGGGCGTGGCAAGATGCTTTCAATCTCGGGCGTGTAATACGAAGATTCGGTACGTTTCTTTTCTTCGTTGTGCGTCCACAATTTGTTGATCACGTAGTTTTCTGTGATGACCAAGCGATTTTGCATTTCATCATCGACCACCTTAGCCGGCTCGACTTGCTCAACACTCGGATAATAATGCGCATAAAAATTCAAGAAACGTTTCAGCAAATCTTCTCGGTTTTCCGAGCGCAGCATATTGCGCATGCTTTCTGCACTGACACCTTCGTAGACCGTTGTCACTTGAAACTTACTTGGTTGATCGAAGCCTGCGGATGTGTCGATCAACATATTCACTTTGCGTCGTTGAATTTGACTATCCACCGTCGCGATTGCTTTCAACTTGGTCGTACTCGGATCGATGATCAAGGCAAAGCCATAGTTGGGTTGATAGACCTTGCTCGCTGAGGGCACTTGTTTCGATCGCGTCGGATCCAACCAATATTCTTTACCGTCGAGTGTGGCGTGCACGATCACATGATTGAAGGCAAACGGCGTCGGCTCAGACAGCGCGACACTACGCTCCAAGCTGGTATGTACCAAAGCTGGCCAAGCTTTAATACCTAAGCCTTGCAGCAAAGTCAGCGTCAATAGAGTTTTATCTTTACAGTCGCCAAAGCGGCGTGACAACACCAGATCGGGCGGATTAGGAGCATGCGAGTTCATGCCGATTTCCACACCCAAATAGCGAATCTCTTTTTGTACATAGAGCAATGCCGCCATCATTTTTTGCGCGGGCTCTTTGTGTTCTGCATTGATCTTATCGATGATTTTTTGGATCGCTGCAGAACGTTGCGTGGGCAGCTGATACAAAGGTGTCGCCCACTGCGCGACGGACGCCCAATCACGATAGTCACTCCATTGCACGAAAGGATAAGGATCATGCCATTGCGGTGTCTCACTCGGCATGATTAATGCAGGGACCTGCTTGTTCTCCCAGACGTACTCTCGCATCTCTCCATTATCGAGAGTGCTGACCTCTTCCTTCGCATTACGATAAGTGAAATGAAGCGCTCGCTCTTTTTCAGTCACCAATCGATTGTACAAATGATGGACTGGTACACTGGCTTGAAAGTCAAAACTACCGGACTGCTTTCCCTTAAAGACGGGATTGCTGCCGCTAATGGTGTACGAATACTCGAGCACATCGCCGACTTGCACATCTTCGAGAAAAACATTCGCCGTTTTGCTGCCGTCGTAAATACGCGCTTCCAATTCCTTTTCACGCTGCAGCACTTGTATCTTTGCGGTCTTTAACTTATCAATCGCACGTCCCGCTCGCCGCAATGTGATGGCATGCAGGGATAGCTTTTGATAGGAAGGATCGAAACTAATTTCAACGTGCCCGAGTTGATCGAGCCCTTGTTCGTTGAGTGCCTTAATTGCGAAGTGCCGATAACTTTCTCTCTGCCCTTTTTCAATGCGCACCTGCGCATCAGCCAAAAGATAGAAAACCCCGCGACTGGTTTGATTATCTTTATTCACAGCGGCCACATCGACTTCGATGGGAGTCACCCATGCGTCACGTGGCTTGATCACATACTCTTTGGATTGCGTTGATTGGGCGCCGACCGGACTGACAAACAAGCAGCTCATCAAGGACAACAGTACACACAGCACCACACCACGGCCAGACCGTAAATGATGGCCAGAAAACACATTTTTAATGAAAAACATCATGGTAAAAATCGGAGAAAAGAAACGATGGAGTGCTACTGGCAAAATGAAACAATGCGGCGGGCTCTCCATATGTAAAACATTGATCAATTTACCACGAATGTAGAAAAATAAACATGCTTTTACGATGCGAGTGTTGCACAAAGATTCACGCCGCGCTGTTGCAAGATTGAGTAAGCCAGCACAAGTGCCACATCAAAAGATAAGCTTTCCATCCACGGGAAAAGAGCCAATAAAAAAGCCGGCAATTGCCGGCTTTTTTGGAAGGTCGCTTTTTGAGAGATCGCTCAAAGCAATCGTTCAAACAACTTGCCTACGAAATTGCGAGTTACGAGTTGCGAGTTGCGAATTGCAAGTTGCGAGTTGCGTAGGCTTATTCCTCGAATACTTTAAAACGAGGATCATCTGGATCGATAGAAAGAATGCCTTGCGCTTCTTCTTTCATTTGCGTTTCCAAAGAACGATGTTCCGCGGTGCGTTTCTCTTCGAGGTAGGCATAGATATCGTTCACCAAAGCTTGGCAACCTTCATGACTCAAGGCAGAGATCTCGAATACAGGGCCTTTCCAGCCAAAGCGTTTGACGAAATCTTTGACACGTTTTTTACGATCTTCTTCACTCAAAACATCGAGTTTGTTCAAGACCAACCAACGTGGCTTGTCAGCCAGTGTCTCATCGTACTTCTGCAATTCTTTGATGAGTGCTTTGGCGTCTTTGACAGGATCCGCACCTTCATCGAACGGTGCCAAATCGACGATGTGCAACAACAAACCGGTACGCTGCAAATGCTTCAAGAATTGCACGCCAAGACCAACGCCATCCGCTGCACCCTCGATCAAACCAGGGATATCAGCAATCACAAAACTGCGTTCATGACTGACACGCACCATCCCCAAATTAGGATGCAAAGTGGTGAAAGGATAATCGGCAATCTTAGGACGCGCATTGGACACCGCAGTAATGAAAGTCGATTTGCCTGCATTCGGCAAACCCAACAAGCCGACATCGGCCAAAACTTTCAATTCCAATTTCAATTCACGACGTTCGCCTGGTTTACCGTCAGTACGTTGACGTGGCGCGCGATTGGTCGACGATTTGAAATGGATATTACCCCAGCCGCCTTCGCCGCCGCGTGCCAACAAGACTTCTTGGCCATGCTCGGTGATATCAGCAATGATCTCGTCGGTATTGCGATCCATGATCAAAGTACCGACTGGCATGCGCAAGAAAATATCATCAGCGCCACGACCATAGCAATCGGAGCCGCGACCATTTTCACCATCTTTGGCTTTGTGCAATTTGGAATAACGGAAGTCGACCAAGGTATTGATGTTGCGATCACCGACAGCATAAATACTGCCACCACGACCACCATCACCACCGTCTGGACCACCAAAAGGACGGAATTTTTCACGGCAAAAAGAAGCGACGCCATTACCGCCATCTCCGGCGATCACTTCAATTCTTGCCTCATCAATAAATTTCATGTTTACTGCCTCTACTGTGTGAGCTTTGCTGCGTATCAATCGCCCATGTCGGGTACATCGACTACCGGCAAAACGTATGAACCGCCACGAGAACGCCCTACTTTCAACGTTCAGCATAGAGCCGATCAGCTCCCACGCACAGGGTTCACTTCTTTAGAAATTCGGAACCATTCAGAGTATGCATTCGTCTTTTATATCTCGCCGCTCATGCCTAGCTAGGCTATCAAGTACGCGATTTGAATGACACTGCACAAAGCTAAGATACATCATCTCGCCTTACTTTGCGCTTTTGCTGATGGATTTTGTTCTGTTTTTGTCACTGCATTCAACAATGACTGGGCCAGTCCTACCCGCTTGATTCAAACATGCTGAAAAACAAAGACCAGCTTGAAAACTAAAAAGGCTCTACCTATGGCAGAGCCTCTTGGTTGAAGCTTTCGCTTCCAGCAGATTGTGCGCTTATAAATTAAGCAGCAACAACCATGACTGTTTGACGCTTCAACGCGCCTTTAACCGCAAATTGTACTTTGCCTGTTACCAAAGCGTACAAAGTGTGGTCTTTACCCATACCAACGCCTTCACCTGCGTGTACTTTTGTACCGCGTTGACGAACGATGATACCGCCAGCATTGATAGCTTGGCCGCCGTAAACTTTAACGCCTAAGCGTTTTGACTCTGAGTCACGGCCGTTGCGCGTGGTGCCGCCGCCTTTTTTATGTGCCATTTAATAGCTCCTTGAAATCGAATAAATGTGCTTAACTTCTGAATGCTGCTTAAGTTGCAGAATTAACCGTTGATAGAAACGATTTGCAATTCAGTGTAGTTTTGGCGATGGCCTTGACGCTTTTGGTAGTGCTTACGACGACGCATTTTGAAAATGCGAACTTTGTCGTGACGACCTTGGCTGATAACCTTAGCGAGCACCGTAGCACCTGCGACCAAAGGAGCACCAAACTTAATGGATTCTCCAGCGCCCAAAGCGAGCACTTGATCAATGGTGATTTCGGAGCCAATGTCTGCAGGTATCTGTTCTACTTTAAGTTTTTCACCAGCAGCTACTTTGTATTGTTTGCCACCGGTTTTTATGACCGCGTACATGTGAAACCTCATCAATAAAATTTAGGGATAATTCCCGGAAATTTCCCGCTTTCATCGTCATCGTCCACCTCGCAGTCTGCGCCAATTTGGCTTCAAACTATTTCATGAAGTGACCGTGAAAAATCTGGGGAACTGCGGATTATACACAGGAACAGAGTTGAGGTCAAAAGCTTTCTGCACATTTTTTCAGCAGATTTAGCCAAACCCTTGCTATTTTTTTAGGAAAAAGTACTTAAAAATGAAGCACTTAGCCTTTGCGCTTCATATTTGGTGCTGTATATCCTGTGTTTTTGGAATTAAGGCTGACGCAGCTGTTGGATGGCCTTCCACGTGGCCGCTTGCCGCCATTTTGGTGCAGCGAGTTGCAAATCCCATAAGGCAATGCCTACTTTAAGTTGCTTCGCTTCTTTAAGATGATCAAGCACATCAGTGCCAATACCGCCCTGCGCCGCTTGATCACCCTCACCCCACGCGGCAAGCCAGGTCGGGAAACCCATCACGATTTGATGCGCTTGAAAGCCAGCTTGGCGACCAAAGTTCAATTGCCAACTGTATTTGAACATGGCCGCGCCATTCTCGCAGACGGCTCCCCCTTCTGGAGTAAAGGTCGCCGTACTGCCTTCATAAAGATCCTGATATCCCATGCTATGAATGGCATCCACATAGCCTTGCCAATCACGCCACCACGACATGTTCGGCGCATTCACACAGGGGCTATGAAAACTATCAACCGTCAAGAACTTCCCTTGGCTCTGAAGCTGGCGCGACAGGTTCTTCACAAAGGACGCATAGGCTTGACGATCAGCATCCAAATGTCCTTCGCCTTCAAGGTCAAGGTCAATCCCATCGAGATCATACTTCTTCATTTCTTTGAGTAGCGCCGCGGAGAAAATCTTGGGATTCTCGGCGAAAGCTCTGCGCGCAAGGGCCCAATCCCACTTCTTCATGACCTGCGAATTATTGTAGACCGTCAGCATGACTTGAATCTTACGCGCTTTCGCCCACCGAACAACTTCATGAATTTGACGTGGCGTGACTGGCGCTCCAGTTTCATTGATCGGGGCGAGGACCAGCCCCTTCCCGTCGGGACTTGGATTCCAAAACTGCAAACCAATGCGGGTAAGGCCTTTAGCGATTTCCGGGTCAGCATTCAGGGCATCTCGCGACTTCTCAATCGCGTAGGCCGGAATCCAACCAACCACATGTGTCTTTGATTGCTTGTGGGCAGCACCCGCGAAGCTCAGTGGAACAAGCAGGCAAGATGCCACCACTGTGATACCAGAGATCCAGATTCGAACCCAGCCAGAGAAGCTATTTTTCATTACAGCAACCGATATTATTTATACAGAATGCCATTGTTCACAAGTTTTTAAAATCCCGCAATTGGTATTTCACTGGTATTCAATCCATCTAAATTGTCAAGGCGCAACTGGGTGAAATCTAGCTGATTGGTATTCAGCATCCTTGCAACAGCTCTGGAATCCACGCCGCTCAGATTGGGAAACTCGCCAACTTTCAAACTCCCTGCCAAACACCCCTAAAAACCTCAAAGAAAACATAGGGAAATTTGACTTAGCCCGACTTCCCCTCAAATTCAAAGCAAAAATCGACCGGCTTTTTTGCAAGATTGGCTGCGCATCGTATAATCACGCCCTACTTCTTAATTGGATTTTTGCAGGATTCGCCTTGTCCGCCACGCCCAACCAACAAACCATCAACCAATTGATCGCGCCTGATATGGCCGCTGTCAACCAGGTTATCCGTGAACAACTTCACTCCGATGTTGCGCTCGTCAGCCAAATCTCTGAGTACATTATCAATGCAGGTGGCAAGCGCATACGCCCCGTTCTGGTATTGCTGATGGCGAACGCCTATGGCTATCAGGGCAAACATCATTTCGATCTCGCTGCGATCGTCGAGTTCATTCACACGGCAACGCTGCTGCACGATGATGTCGTTGACGAATCCTCAATGCGTCGCGGCCGTCAAACGGCAAATGCTTTGTTCGGCAATGCGGCTTCCGTGTTGGTGGGGGACTTCTTGTACTCACGCGCCTTCCAGATGATGGTGAACATCGACAGCATGCAGATCATGCGGATCTTGGCCGATGCCACCAACGTGATCGCCGAGGGCGAGGTATTGCAACTCTTAAACATGCACGATCCGGACGTCACTGAAGAACGTTATCTAGAAGTGATCCGCTGCAAAACTGCAAAGCTCTTTGAAGCTGCCGCTGAAATCGGCGCTTTAATTAGCGGTGCCACAGCAGCGCAAATTGCAGCAGCCGGTGAATATGGACGCAGCTTGGGAACTGCCTTTCAGTTAATTGATGATGTGCTCGATTACTCAGGCAAAGCCGAAGAGATCGGCAAAAACGTTGGTGACGATCTGCGCGAAGGCAAACCCACTTTGCCGCTGATCTACTTAATGAAGCACGGTAGTGAAGAAGACCGGCAGCTGGTTCGCACCTGTATTGAACAAGGCGATGAGAGCAAGTTCGACGCTATTTTGCAGGCGATTACGCACTCTGGCGCCTTGGACTACACCAAACAGCAGGCAGATCAAGCAGCGGAACGTGCGGCAGCAGCAATTGCCGATCTACCTGCCTCCGCTTACAAACAGGCTTTGCAGGATTTGGCATTCTTAGCCGTCAATCGCAATCATTGAAACAAGCTAGTGCCCAAGCTTTTGGGCACTACTCACCTTTCTCGACGCAGCTCTGCTGAGCCTACTAGCGCAAGTACGAATTCTCTAATCCCTCACTCAACTCTAGTGCAGTCACTGAACGGCATGCCGCTCAGCACCCAACCTTTTATCCGCCGCTTGGATGAATTGTCGGTGAAATTACAACACTTCGATAGGCGCACGCTCTCAACCTTGAAACACGCACAAACGAATGATGACGTATGCCCGACTTCGCCTCAAACGGCGCGCACACAACTGAATACTCCTCGCACTCCCTCTACGAATGGAACATTCCACAGCGCGGTGACGGTGCTCGGCTACCCATCAGCACTCTCTAAAACGCAGACACACCAAGAAAATCGTCTTCGTCTCTACAAGTTTGGTGGCATTTAGTTAATGAATCCGGATACCGCTCATCCTTGTAGACATTGCCCAGTGCAAAACTTTCAAAGTATCATAAACGCTTGAAAAACAAATACTAATGCGCATTAGCTCAAGCTCTGGCTGAGCTCCTTGTATGTTTACAAATGCGCAGCTAAGCTGCATTATCACAAAGCAACTGACGATTACCCTTTTCTTTTGACGAAAAACCATGTCCGCAGTCCAACCTAATGCCACCAATTCACTACCAGTTTCGGGCCTCGCTCGCGCACTGGCACAGGCCAATCTGGTAACGGCACCGCAGATCGAAGCAGCTCAGAAAAAAAGTCAGATCGAAAAAAGCCTGTTTCTTGATGCCCTGATTCAATCCGGCGCCATTCAGCCCCGTGACTTAGCAAGTTTCTGCTCCGAGACCTTCGGCTATCCACAAGCAGACCTGAGCTTGTTCGATGAGGCACAGTTGCCAGAAAAAATCATCGATCACAAGATGATGCAAAGCCACCGAGTAGTCGCGCTCGCGAAGAAAGGCAATAAAGTTTTTGTAGGGATTTCAGATCCCACTAACGCTGCCGCGATTGATCAAATTAAGTTCCAAACTGGCCTAAGTGTTGATCTCATCATCGTGCAGCATGACGTGCTCAGCAAACTGGTTGAGAAACTGAGCAAGACATCAGAGCAATCGATTACCGATCTCGCTGCCGACGATTACGAACTCGAGTTCACCGAAGACGATCTCAATTCTGGGGTCGCCGACACCGCGCAAGCCGCAGCCGAAATCGATGACGCTCCAGTCGTTAAGTTCTTGCAGAAAATGCTGATCGATGCGATCAATATGGGCGCATCCGACTTACACTTCGAACCGTTTGAAAAGTTTTATCGTATCCGTTTCCGAGTCGACGGCGAATTGCGCGAAATCGCGCAGCCACCTCTTGCCATCAAAGACAAATTGGTTTCGCGCATCAAGGTCATTTCCAAGCTAGATATTTCCGAAAAACGGGTGCCACAAGACGGTCGTATGAAATTGGTACTGTCACCGACCAAAGCGATCGACTTCCGTGTCAGCACACTGCCCACTCTATTCGGCGAGAAGATCGTTATGCGTATTTTGGACGGTTCCCAGGCACAAATGGGGATTGACGCGCTCGGTTACGATGCGGATCAAAAAGAAATTTTGATGGATGCGATCCATCGCCCGTATGGCATGGTGCTAGTCACTGGACCAACTGGTTCTGGTAAAACGGTTTCACTCTACACCTGCTTGAATGTCATCAATAAGCCAGGCATCAATATTTCAACTGCGGAAGACCCTGCTGAGATTAATTTGCCGGGGGTAAATCAGGTTAACGTCAACGATAAGGCAGGTCTGACCTTCCCTGTCGCGCTGAAAGCTTTCTTGCGTCAAGATCCTGACATCATCATGGTTGGTGAGATTCGTGACTTAGAAACAGCCGACATTGCCATCAAGGCAGCGCAAACAGGTCACATGGTGTTCTCAACCTTGCATACCAACGATGCGCCATCGACGCTAACGCGCTTGATGAACATGGGGGTGGCGCCTTTCAATATCGCTTCTTCGGTCATTTTGATTACCGCACAACGTTTGGCACGCCGTCTTTGCACCTGTAAAAAGCACGTCGACGTGTTAGATGAAGTTTTACTGCAAGCTGGTTTCTTGGAAGAAGAATTAGACGGTACTTGGAAACCATACGGCCCAGTCGGCTGCGAGCGCTGCAGTGGCTCAGGTTACAAAGGGCGCGTTGGTATTTATCAAATTATGCCGATCACCGAAGCGATCGAGAAACTCATTCTTGCGAACGGCACTGCCTTGGAGATACGCAAACAATCTGAGTCAGAAGGCGTTAAAGGCCTGCGCCGCTCGGGCTTACAAAAAGTAAGACAAGGTCTGACCAGCCTCGAAGAAGTGCTGGGCTGCACCAACGAATAAACCGTTTAGGATCACATAGATGGCGACACCACAAAATAGACCAGCCAAACCAGCGGTCGCAAAAGATGCACTCTATGCTTGGGAAGGTAAGGACAAGCAAGGTAAGACCGTACGCGGTGAGATTCGCGCTCAAGGTGAAGCAGTTGTGAATGCAACCTTGCGTCGCCAAGGCGTCATTGTGACCAAGGTCAAAAAGAAAACCTATAGTAGTGGTCGCAAAATCACTGACAAAGACATCACCTTATTCACACGCCAATTGGCGACCATGATGAAAGCGGGTGTGCCTTTGCTGCAGTCCTTCGACATCGTTGGTAAAGGTCATGCCAATCCTTCTGTTTCGAAACTTCTACTCGATATTCGTAACGATATCGAGACTGGTACCAGCTTGAATCAAGCCTTCCGCAAGTATCCCCTGTACTTTGATGCCCTGTTCTGTAACTTGGTGGGAGCTGGCGAGCAAGCCGGTATTTTGGAAGAACTCTTAACGCGCTTGGCGATCTACAAAGAAAAAACTTTGGCGATGAAAGCCAAGATCAAGTCGGCACTGACTTATCCGATTGCGATCTTGGTGATCGCGTTCGTGGTGACCGCTGTGATCATGATTTGGGTGGTTCCCGCTTTTAAAGAGGTATTCACCAGCTTCGGCGCTGAACTGCCGGCGCCGACCTTGATCGTGATGGCGATGTCTGACTTTTTCGTCAGAAATTGGTACTTCATTTTCGGCGGTATTTTCGGCACCATCTATTTCTTCTTCCAAAGTTGGCGACGCTCGCTGGAAATGCAGCGCATGATGGATCGTTTGCTGTTACAAGCCCCCATTTTCGGTGACGTAATTCGTAAAGCGACCATCGCCCGTTGGACTCGTACTTTAGCCACCATGTTTGCGGCAGGTGTGCCCTTAGTGGAAGCGCTTGATTCCGTGGGTGGTGCGTCGGGCAATGCCGTCTACCTCGACGCAACCGTCAAGATCCAAACCGAAATCACCACCGGTACCAGCCTGACGATCGCCATGCAAAATGCCAACGTATTCCCTTCGATGGTGACGCAGATGGTGGCGATTGGTGAAGAATCTGGTGCGCTTGATGCGATGCTAGGTAAAGTCGCTGATTTCTATGAAGAAGAAGTAAATGAAGCCGTCGCCTCGCTATCGAGTTTGATGGAACCAATGATTATGGCGATTCTCGGTGTTTTGATTGGTGGCTTGGTGGTCGCGATGTACTTGCCAATCTTCAAACTGGGTTCGGTGGTTTAATGCTCGATTTACTTTTGCAGACGCCACCACATACTTTGGTGAGCGCAGTTTTCTTCGGCATCATCGGTCTGTTAATCGGTAGCTTCCTAAACGTAGTGATTCATCGCGTTCCTAAAATGATGGAACGCGATGAAGAGAACATCATTGCTGAGGCAAACGGTAAAGACCCCGTCCACACCGATCGCTATAATCTCATGGTACCGCGCTCAGCTTGCCCGCATTGCGGCCATCAAATCACGGCGCTCGAGAATATCCCGGTTATCAGTTACCTCGTGCTCGGTGGTAAATGCAGCGGCTGCAAAGCACCGATTTCAGTGCGCTATCCCATCGTGGAGGCCATCACTGGCCTACTCTCCGCCTTCGCCATCTGGCATTTTGGTAGTGGCATCGAAGGCTTATCTGCCATGCTTTTGTTGTGGTTTTTGGTGGCCTTGACTGGCATTGACTTCGACACCCAACTGTTACCCGATCAACTCACTCTCCCTTTGGTTTGGTTGGGGCTGTTAGTCAATACACGCTACGCTTTTACGAGTTTGGAGCAGGCCGTCTTGGGCGCTGTATTCGGTTACATGTCCTTGTGGACCGTTAATGCCGCCTATCGACTATGGCGCGGCCATGATGGCATGGGGTACGGCGATTTCAAATTGCTCGCGGCCTTGGGTGCGTGGTTGGGAGCCATGAACCTGCCCTTTATCATCTTAGCCGCATCTGTGGTCGGCTCCGTATTCGGCATCATTATGCTGATCGGCAAACGTCTCGGATGGACTATTCCATTCGCTTTCGGTCCTTTTCTAGCTGGTGCAGGAATGATTTCGCTATTCTGGGGTAATCAAATCACCATGCTCTACCTCGGCTTATATCGTTAATATGAATGCAAGTGTCGCACCTAGCTTCAGCCTAGGCATTACGGGTGGTATCGGCAGTGGCAAAACGACCGTGGCCAATATGTTCGAAACACTGGGCGCTACCATCATCGACACCGATCTGATCGCGCATCAAGTCACTGCACCACAAGGCTTGGCCATCGATGCCATTTGCGCGGCCTTTGGCAAGGAAGCCCTCGATGAAAATGGTGCGCTCGATCGCAAGAAGATGCGGGAACTGGTCTTTAAGCAGCCTCATGCACGCCGCCAACTGGAAGCCATCTTACATCCGATTATTCGGCAAGAATGTGAGCGCCAAGCTTTGTATGGCGCTGGCGCCTACCCCATTTTTGTGGTGCCCTTACTGTACGAATCAGGGACGTGGGCCGAACGATTGACACAAATCTTGGTGGTGGACTGTGAAGAAGAAACGCAAATCCAACGCGTCATGAGTCGCAATGGTTTTAGCCGCCAGCAGGTCGAAGATATCTTATTGATTCAAGCGACCCGTGCCGAACGTCTCAGCATTGCCAACGATGTGATCAACTCAGACCAAGACTTGGAAGAAATTCGATTGCAGGTCGCTGATCTTCATCAAAAGTACTTGAAATTAGCACAGGCTGCGTAAACAAATGCACGCAATGTTTGTAATTTTCTCCGGCTTGGTTCAGAATCACGTGAAGCCAAAAAATAAGAAAAAATCGGCAACCAAATTTACAGGGAATTTATTTTGATCGTTTACGAATACCCTTTCAACGAGCGTATTCGCACGTTGTTGCGATTGGAAGATCTATACGAGAAGTTTTCCTTCTTCTTACACCAATCTGATCCTCTGCAACATCATGTCGCTATCGCCACTATCTTCGAAATGCTCGAGGTAGCAGGTCGTGCCGACCTTAAATCCGATTTGCTGCAAGAACTTGATCGTCAGAAAATGACTTTGATGGGTTTTAAATCGAACCCCAACGTCCAAGCCGATATGCTCGATCAAGTCATCAATGAAGTAGAACGCGCCAGTGCCACCTTGATCGCTTCCTCTGGCAAGACCGGTCAAAACATTCGCGACAACGAATGGCTCATGAGCATTCGTGGTCGCACTATTATCCCTGGCGGCGCGTGCGAATTTGATTTGCCAAGCTACCACGCTTGGAAGAAGCTCCCCGCCGAAAAGCGTTTTGCCGATATTTCGAACTGGTTCGCCCCTTTAGCGCCGCTGTTCGAAGCGATTAATGTAGTTTTACGTCTGTTACGGGAATCCGGCGGCACCACCAAAGTGATTGCACAAGGCGGTAGCTACCAGCAAATGCTACAAGGCAAAGTGTACCAACTCTTACGCGTCACCTTGCCCCGTGAAATGGGTGCCATTCCTGAGATCTCCGCCAACAAGTACATGCTGTGGATACGTATCATGTCGCAAGACGGTGATATGAAACCGAAGCCATTTGAAGGCGACGTACCTTTCGATCTCACGCTCTGCAATTTCTAAGTTTCTCGCAAAGATTAAATCGTTTTAATTATGGCAACAATCGTTTCTTGCCCGACCTGCGGCGCCAAAGTGCAATGGGGTCCCGAGGCGCAATTCCGCCCCTTCTGCTCAGAGCGCTGCAAACAAATCGACCTGGGCGCATGGGCCGATGAGAAATACACGATCCCGGCTGTCAATTTGCCTGAAGATCTCGACAATCCTGACGCTGAGAAACTCAATTAGGAATTTTGACGTTGACTCTCGTGCTGACAGCATTCCAGCAATACAGAACTCTTACGCTTCACCTACTTCTTCGGAATCCCATGCTTACGCAGCTTGGCTGCGATCATGGAATGCGAAGTCGCTAATCGTGCGGCTAATTTTCGGCTCGATGGATATTCTTGATACAGCTTGCTGAGCAAGGCCGTTTCGAATTGATTGACGGACTCTTCCCACGTCTCCGCTTCCTGAATCGCCATCGCATTCGGCTGTATCGAATCTTCTGCCCAATCGAGATCAGCCGCATCTAACACACGTTGGTCGGCCATGGTGATAGCGCGGAACACAACGTTTTGCAATTGCCGCACATTGCCGGGCCAACGGTTATTTAACATCGCAGTCGTGGCCGCTTGATTCAGACGCGAAATCGGTTTCTGAGCTTGCGTACAAGCGCGTTCAATGAAATGACGCGCCAACAGTAAGATATCGTCTGCACGCTCACGCAGCGGTGGCATTTCGAGGTGCAACACGTTCAAACGATAAAAGAGATCTTCGCGGAAGCTGCCCTCTTGCACCATTTTGCGCAAGTTGCGATGGGTGGCACTGATGATGCGGACATCCACTTGGATTTCTTTATCACCACCGATACGGCGGAATTTGCCATCGTTTAAGAAGCGCAAAAGTTTCGCCTGCAAGTACAGCGACATCTCACCAACCTCGTCGAGAAACACCGTACCACCGTCCGCCATCTCAAATAGGCCGGGCTTACCACCACGATTCGCGCCGGTGAATGCACCGGCCATATAACCGAACAATTCACTCTCTGCCAAACTCTCCGGCAAAGCTGCGCAATTCAATTCGAGGAATGGCGCATTACGGCGCGCACTGACGCCATGACAAGCTTGCGCCAATAGTTCTTTGCCAGTGCCGGTCTCGCCAGTAATCAACAATGGCGCATCGACCACCGCCACGCGCGCCGCACGTTTTTTCAAAACGCGAATTTGTTCCGACTCGCCAATAATCGCTTCAAAACCACCGAGCTCGGCGTGAGCGATCGCATGCAAACGTTCACCAATCCGCTTCGGTGCGGTAAGAGTTAACAAAGCGCCGACCGCCTTGCCATCGTTACTGGTACCGGCTGCCGACAAAGGCTCAAACACGGGCGTCACGTCCATCATAAACGGTTCACCATTGAGTAAGACTTCGCGTGTCGGCGCACAGAATTCATTGGCGATCAATTCGTGTTGAATGGTGTGATCTTGCAGTACTTGGTAGAGCGACTTCTGGCACAGCTCTTTTTCCGAGCAACGCGCCACTTCGGCCGCTGCGGCATTAGCAATCACAATGCGACCCAATGCATCAATCGCGATCACAGGATCTTCCATCACGGCCATGATGGTGTCGAGATTCAAACTGCGACGCATGCCCGGCAGAATATCAACCACCTCGATGGTGCCAACGCCAGGCACTTGGTCACAGTCCGCCTGCAAAGCTGGCAACATCGCCTGTTTAAGCTCAGGGATATCGATGTAGATATTCGGCGGATCGACTTCCACCGCTTGCACATTCAAACCCTGACGCGCCAATACCGCGAGGATTTCGTGGGCGATACCGACCCGATCTTCGAAGGGAATATTGACGCGCATAATGTAATACTCAAAAAACGGAAAAACAAAACCTCTCAACACAGAGGCACGGAGACACAGAGAAGGTCAGGAGAAAACCAAAAACAAAATCGCTCTTTGTTCTTGTTTTGTCTCCTTGCCTTAGTACTTCAACTCTTCAATGTTACGTGGTTCTCAATTCGATTCTTAAACCGCAATCGGGCGATTCATGCGGCCGTAGCGGTCCATGTACAAACCGTCGGTTGCGATCGCTGGTTTCTTGCCGGAGATGAGATCCGCCAAGAACTGACCGGAACCGCAAGCCATGGTCCAACCCAAGGTACCATGACCTGTATTCAAGAACAAATTGCGATACGGTGTAGGTCCAATCACAGGTGTGCCGTCCGGTGTCATCGGGCGCAAGCCTGTCCAGAACTCAGCTTTGCTGACATCGCCGCCTTGTGGAAAGAGATCAGTCACAGAGTGCACCAAAGTTTTACGGCGCGACTCGCGCAAGCGCAGATCGTAACCGGTAATTTCAGCTGTACCGCCGACGCGAATACGATCACCCAAACGCGTAATCGCCACTTTGTAAGTCTCATCCATCACGGTCGATTCTGGCGCGCCTGTGGCGTCGGTAATCGGCACAGTGATGGAGTACCCTTTGATCGGATACACCGGAATCTTGATACCCAATTCGCGCAGCATGATAGGAGAATAACTGCCGAGTGCCAGAACAAAACGATCAGCGGTAAAGCTACCTTTGGACGTTTCTACACTCTTCACATGATCACCTTCGGCAACCACGCGTTGAATGCTGACGCCGTATTCAAACTTCACACCCAAACCTTCGGCCAACCTCGCCAAGTTCTGGGTGAACTTGAAGCAGTCGCCCGTTTCATCGCCAGGCAAACGTAAAGCACCAACAAACTTTTCGCGCACATTTTTGAGCGCGGGTTCAACACGCAAACATTCATCGCCCGACAGCGATTCGAAAGGCACGCCATAGCGTTTCAAGATATCGATATCGGCTTGCGAAGCGTCGAGCTGTTGCTGGTTGCGGAACAATTGCAAAGTCCCCTGGGTGCGCTCGTCGTATTGAATGCCTGTGTCTTCACGCAATTGCTGCAACACGTCGCGGCTGTATTGCGCCATGCGCAGCATACGACCTTTGTTGATCTCATAGCGTTTGCTGGTACAGTTCATCAGCATTTGGAAGACCCAACGCCACATCGCAGGATCGGTACTCGGACGTATTGCCAAGGGGCTGTGTTCCATCATCAACCACTTAATCGCTTTCAATGGCACACCAGGACCGGCCCATGGTGCAGAATAGCCAGGAGAGACTTCACCTGCATTGGCGAAACTGGTTTCCAAAGCAGCACCGGGTTGACGCTCAATCACTGTCACCTCGTGACCAGCTTTAGCCAAGTAATATGCGGTCGCGGTTCCAATAACACCTGCACCTAAGATGACGATTTTCATACCTTTTTCCCAATCTACAATCGAATAATTTTTGTGTGTTTATTTGTGCGTCGCTTACTTCACGAACGCTCAATCAACATAGTGACGTTGATAACGCGGTCCCAAACTGGTGAGAATTTCATAGCCTATCGTGCCCGCTTGGCGAGCGACTTGATCGACCGTATTGTTCGGACAAATCAAATCCACCAGAGCACCTGAATACAGCAAATCACTATCAACATGACTGACGTTGAGCGTGATGGTATCCATCGAGACGTTACCGACCATCGGCACCTCAACGCCCGCAATATGCGCCACGCCGCAATTACTCAAACTGCGCAACCAACCATCGGCGTAACCGACCGAAACCGTCGCGATGCGCGAAGGCTGGGTCGCACGCCAAGTTTTGCTATAGCCGACACTGGCGCCCATAGGAATTTCACGGACTTGAATAATGCGACCCTGCAATTGCACAACCGAGTGCATAGGGCTCGCTTGCCCTGCAACCGGCGCCACACCATACAAGGCAGCACCGGGACGCGCTAAATCGAAATGAAAATCGGGGCCGAGAAAGATACCGGAAGAATTCGAGAAACTTGCTTTCAACCCGACGTAATGTTGGCGCAGCCGCTCCAACACATTTTGAAAGGACTTCAACTGCATTTGATTCATAGGATCGAGCTGATCCTCTGCACAAGCGAGATGGCTCATGGCGTAACGTAAATCGATGCCATCCGTGATCGAGAAATCATTGAGCCACGCGGTCAACTCAGCCTGCGACAAACCCATGCGCGCCATGCCGGTGTCGATTTGAATCACCGCTGGCAAGGCTTGATTGCGCTCTTGCGCTAATTTGCGCCACGCTGTGATTTGATCTAGGCTATTCAACACAGGCGTGCAAGCGTACTCAATGAATTCCGCTTCGTAACCGACTGGCGAACCGTGCATGACATAGATATCGATGTCACGCGCAATGTGAGCACGTAAGCTAATCGCTTCTTCCAATTGCGCCACGAACAAATGACGACAACCTTCTGCCACCAAGGCCTTGGAAACCGGCACCGCGCCCAAGCCATACGCATCGGCCTTGACCGCTGCACCACAAGCCGCTTTTCCCAAGCGCCCTTGCAAATAGCGGTAGTTAGCGCGCAATGCACGCAAATCGATCGTCAACAGCGCCCCAGCGCGCCCAGCTTCCTGCAACATATCCACCTCGACAAAACTTCAACCGCTACAGATTAGCAATTGCCATGCCATCCCATTTGGCTCGCGCATGAGGCCGCTCGCACTCGGAAAATCAGGGACTTAGCCTTTTGGTGTGAAATTCTAACAGAATAGGCTGTATCGAAATAAATACAAGGAAAACTCTTCGAACTAAGGAATCAGGGTCTTTCTCTCTGAAAAAAGCAGAAAAAGTCAGGCTGTATTAAAAATTATACGACGTATGGTTTTTAATACACATAGACAAGCATAGGTATTGAAACAGAATGCTCGGATACCTAGACTTCAACAGCAGCCACTTAGGCAATCTTACCCACCCCACAAATCCCCAGTAGGATTCGCACGAGGCGCAGTGAGGCCGAAGTGTTCATAGGCGCTTGCCGTGGCGATACGTCCGCGTGGTGTGCGCTGCAAATAGCCTTGTTGAATGAGGTAAGGCTCCAAGACATCTTCAATGGTGTCGCGCTCTTCGCCAATCGCGGCTGCAACGTTGTCGAGACCGACTGGACCGCCGCCGAATTTGAAGAGGATCGCTTCCAAGAGTTTTCTATCCATCAAATCAAAACCGACCGCGTCAACATCCAACATCTTCAATGCCGCATCAGCTGCTGCTTTGGTGATTTCGCCATTGCCTTTGACTTGCGCATAATCACGCACACGGCGCAATAAACGATTGGCGATACGTGGCGTGCCGCGAGCACGACGGGCAATCTCGAACGCGCCCTCCTCGCGAATTGGCACCTCCAATAAATTCGCCGAGCGCGTCACGATGCGCGCCAACTCTTCTGAAGTATAGAACTCCAAACGCGCCACGATACCGAAACGATCGCGCAAAGGATTAGTCAACATGCCCGCACGCGTGGTCGCACCAACCAAGGTGAACGGTTGCAAATCCAACTTCACGGAACGCGCCGCTGGACCTTCACCAATCATGATATCGATTTGGTAGTCCTCTAAGGCCGGATACAAAATTTCTTCGACCACTGGTGAGAGGCGATGAATCTCGTCGATAAACAAGACATCGTTAGCCTCTAAATTGGTCAGCAGCGCGGCCAAATCACCTGCACGTTCCAACACAGGACCTGAGGTCTGACGCAGATTGACGCCCATCTCACGTGCGATGATGTGTGCCAGCGTCGTCTTACCCAAACCTGGCGGACCGAACAACAAAGTATGATCGAGCGCTTCTTTACGCTGACGCGCAGCACCGATAAAGATCTCTAATTGATCACGAATCTTTTCCTGCCCCACATATTCATCCAACTGCTTAGGACGCAAAGCGCGCTCAATCGCTTCTTCATTCGGCGAAGACGGCGTCGCACTGATAATCCGCGTATCAGCGAGCTGGGTGGAGAGGTTATCGGTTTGTATGCTCATGCTCATTCAACTCGCGTTTAACTTTTCGACAGGGCTTTCAAGGCCGCCTTAATACCGTCCGACACACCCGAACCCGCAGGCACCAACTTCAATGCCGCCAAGGCTTCTTTGTCGGAATATCCCAAGGCCAACAAGGCATTCAAAATATCGGCACTATGATCGCCCGCTGCAGCAGCGGCACCAGCAGAACCCAAATCGGCGCCGAGCTTGCCTTTTAATTCCAACAAAAGACGTTCGGCAGTTTTCTTACCAATCCCCGGCACCCGGGTCAAACGCCCAGCCTCTTGCAAAGTAATCGCTTGCGCCAAATCGGTTACCGACATACCCGACAAAATCGACAAAGCGGTACGCGCTCCCACACCGCTGATCTTGATCAGTTGCCTAAAAGTCGCACGTTCTTCTGCCGTACCAAAACCGAACAGAACATGCGCATCTTCACGAATTGCCAAGTGCGTCAACAGCGCGACCTTCTCACCTAGTGCCGGCAAATTGTAGAAAGTGCTCATGGGCACATCGATCTCATAGCCAACTCCTTGGCAATCCACCATGATTTGGGGTGGATTTTTTTCAATCAACGTTCCGGCAATGCGACCGATCATGGTGGGCTTTCATACTGTATAAATAAGCAGTAATCATAAACGATTCTTGGGGGGTTGTGGGGACTGATGTTTTTGGGTTGGTTGTTTGTTTTGCACATTCAACGAACTATCTTTATTGAAAGTTTGCTTATCGATGGCAGTCGAACGCTTTTGGCTCTTTTGCACTTCCTCGCAATAACGCTCATGTGATGCAAAAAATAGGGTGGACGCCTAGCCGTCATGCCGGACTTGATCCGGCATCCAGTGGCGTTCTTGGTTTGGGTTCTTGGGTAGATTATTAGCTGGATCTAAATTATCTTTTTCGTGCATTGACCGTCTGTAGGTCGGGGGTGGCCCGACAGCCAGTTACCTTTTTTGCTTCGCCAAAAAAGGTAACCCAAAAAAGGCGACCGCACTAAATCGCCCTTCGGGTTCCCAATGATGCACAACAAAAAATGGGAAAGTGTTGAAACTCGCTGCGCTCAGACAGCAACACTTTCTTTTTCCATTTTCTGCTGCGCACCATTGGCGATTTAGAAGCGGAACGGCTGAAAGTCAAAAACAACAACCAAACATACTGTTTCGACCGCCGCATAATTTCATAGCAATGGTGATGCATTTTGGTTTTGGTTTTGGTTTTGGTTTTAGTTTTGGTTTTAGTTTTGGTTTTAGTTTTGGTTTTGATTTTGATTTTGGTTTTGATTTTGGTTTTGACTTTCACCCACTTCTGACACTGCCAATTGCGCAAGGCAGAAAATGGATAGAGAAAGCCTTGCTGTTTGAGCCGCAGGCGAGTTTCAAGGCTTTCCCATTTTTTGACTTGCACAATTGGGACGCCGAAGGCCAGTGGCAGTGTGGTCGCCTTTCTTTGCTTACTTTCTTTGGCGAAGCAAAGAAAGTGAGTGGCCGCCGGGCCAATCCCGGCCAGCGAACTTTGAATTAGACCAACCTTAAAAAAGAACGAAAGCCACTGGATTCCCGCTTTCGCGGGAATGACAAATCTACAGTGCTGGGAAAGCTAATTTCCGAATTGCGGCTGCTTAGGGATTTGGTTTTGGTTTTGGTTTTGGTTTTGGTTTTGGTTTTGGTTTTGGTCTTGGTTTTGGTTTTGGTTTTGGTTTTGGTTTTGGTTTTGGTTTTGGTTTTGGTTTTGGTTTTGGTTTTGGTTTTGGTTTCCCCCCACTTCTGACACTGCCAATTGTGCAGGGCAGAAAATGGATAAAGAAAGCCTTGCTGTTTGAGCCGCAGGCGAGTTTCAAGGCTTTCCCATTTTTTGACTTGCACCATTGGGAAGCCGAAGGCCAGTGGCAGCGTGGTCGCCTTTCTTTGCTAACTTTCTTTGGCGAAGCAAAGAAAGTGAGTGGCCGCCGGGCCACACCCGGCCAGCGAACTTTGAATTAGACCAACCTTCAAAAAGAACGAAAGACACTGGATTCCCGCCTACGCGGGAATGACGAAAAGTGTGAATGCATCACACTCTACTGAGTGAGTGACATGACTTCAGCAAACAAAACAACAAGGTCCCATCACCCAATCAACCTCCCCGCCCTCACCCGCAAACCCTTCTTCGCCAACCCAGGCGCAATCGTGCCTAAGGTTTTGAGAGTATCCCCACTATGCGCATGACAAATCGCCACGCCAAGTGCATCGGCGGCATCGGGGCTGGGGGTGCCAGAGAGTGACAACAGGCGTTGCACCATATCTTGTACTTGCTCTTTTTTCGCCTTACCGTGCCCCACCACACCTTGCTTCACTTGCAGCGCGGTGTATTCAGCGACCGCCAAATCCGCTTGCACTAAAGCGCAGATCGCAGCGCCGCGGGCTTGTCCTAGTAACAGTGTGGATTGTGGATTGACGTTGACGAACACCTTCTCAATCGCCGCGCAATCGGGTTGGTAGGTTTGAATAATTTCAGTGACGCCTGAGAGGATCGTTTTGAGGCGTTCTGGGAGACTCGCCTCGGCCGTTTTGATGGTGCCCGAAGCGATGTAGGTGAGCTTACTGCCTTGCTTATGGATGACACCGAAACCTGTGGTGCGTAAGCCGGGATCGATGCCAAGGATTTTCATGAGTGTTTGCTGTTGATGAATATATCGTTAGCAAATTATACGCAGGTCTGATGTTTTCGCGTATGGCTTCGTTGTGAGTAGGCTTGGCTGGCAAGCCCAGCACTTCACGATATACACCGCAGAAGTTGGGCATCGCATTACTCAGCACCAACCTACGATATCAACGCCCAAATGTTTTGTAGGGCGGGTGCAACCCGCGCTGCTCAGATCCACAATGTCCTTGCGGCGCGGGTTTCACCCGCCCTACTATTTCTACCTTGCTTGTCGTAAGTAGGCTGGGCTGGCAAGCCCAACACTTAACGATATACATCGCAGAAGTTGGGCTTCGCTTTGCTCAGCGCCAACCTACAATATTAATGTCTAAAGTGACGCACACCCGTGTACAACATCACCACACCACGCTCATCCGCTGCATCAATCACTTCTTGATCGCGCATCGAACCGCCTGGGTGGATCACGCAAGTTGCGCCAGCATCAACTACTACGTCCAAACCGTCGCGGAACGGGAAGAAGGCATCAGAAGCGACTGCTGAACCTTGCAAGCTCAAACCGGCGTTTTGCGCTTTGATGGAAGCGATGCGAGCGGAGTCGATACGGCTCATTTGACCTGCGCCTACGCCCAAAGTCATGCCATTACCGCAGAATACGATGGCATTCGATTTGACGTATTTAGCGACGCGCCATGCGAACATCAAGTCGGCCATTTGTTGTGGCGTTGGTTGCAATTTGCTGACCACGCGTACATCGGCTGGCAACACGTTTTTCGCGTCGGGTGCTTGCACCAACAAACCACCGCCAACACGTTTCACATCGTATTGATTGACGCCTGCGCCCAATGGGATTTCTAACAAGCGCACGTTTTGTTTTGCTGCGAAAATCTGTTTTGCTTCTGCAGTAAATGAAGGAGCAATCAACACTTCCACGAATTGTTTCGCGACCGCTTCCGCTGCTGCGCCATCACACACAGTATTAAAAGCGATGATGCCACCGAAAGCGGAGGTTGGATCTGTCTGCAATGCTTTGCTATAGGCTTCCAACGCTGTTGCACCGATCGCTACGCCACATGGATTGGCATGCTTCACGATCACGCAAGCGCCAGTGTCGAAGGACTTCACGCATTCCCATGCTGCATCAGCATCAGCGATATTGTTATAGGACAGTTCTTTACCTTGCAATTGCGTGTAGTTCGCCAAAGCACCGGCAACAGGTACCAAATCACGGTAGAAAGAAGCGGATTGGTGTGGGTTTTCACCGTAACGCATTTCTTGTACTTTTTCGAAATGCATATTCAAGGTTTGTGGATAAGCGCTGCGTGTCGCATGTGCTTTATCTTCGCCCAAACTCGTCAAATAGTTAGTGATCGCACCATCGTATTGTGCTGTGTGCGCGAAGACTTTTTTCGCCAACATAAATTTCGTGTCATACGATACGACATTATTGCCAGCCTTCATTTCTGCCAAGACCGTCGCGTAATCACTAGGATCGCAAATCACGACGACGTCTTTGTGATTTTTAGCGGAAGAACGCAACATGGTTGGGCCACCGATGTCGATATTTTCAATCGCATCTTCCAAAGAGCACTCTGCTTTAGCAACCGTTGCTTGGAACGGGTACAAGTTCACGACCACCATATCGATGGTTGGAATGCCATATTTTTCCAAGGAAGCTTGGTGTTCAGGCAAATCACGACGCGCCAAAATACCGCCGTGTACTTTAGGATGCAAAGTTTTTACACGACCATCGAGCATCTCTGGGAAGCCTGTGTAGTCTGCCACTTCTGTCACTGGCAAACCATTGTCTGCCAATAACTTGGCAGTACCACCAGTCGATAAAATTTTGACGCCCATACCAGCCAATTCACGCGCAAATTCGAGCACGCCTGTTTTGTCCGATACAGAGATGAGAGCTTGTTTGATCATGATAAATGTAAAGAGTAAAGATTAAAGAAGACCGTGTTGCTGCAACTTCTTGCGCAAAGTATTGCGATTAATACCGAGCATGTCGGCAGCTTGAGATTGATTGCTATCGGTGCGTGACATCACCATTTCCAACATCGGTTTTTCAACTGCCAACACGACCATATCGTAGATATTCGAAGCAGGTTGTTCACCGAGATCGCGGAAATATTTTTCGAGATTTTTGTGAACTGCTTCTTGGATGCTTTCTTTGCTCATACTGAATTTTCTTTTTATTGATGAACGCTGCTTGCACAGAGTTCGTGGATAACACATTGCGAAACTTTGATTGAGATACTCTGTTTGCCTTGCTTTGCTTGCTTTGTTAATTGCTTGCTTTCAAGCCCCTAGACTTGGATCGCTACGCTGCCAGAAGAATCTCGGAGGGGCGGTATTGTAACCGTTCTGTCGGTCGACTTTCAAAAAAACTGTTGACGGCCGCCAGTTGTTCTTCACAGCTTTCTATTTTGTTCATACTCTGTCGAAACTCTTCGCCATCGACTAAATCTTCGACATACCAACCGATATGCTTGCGTGCCGTTCGTACGCCCATGAACTCGCCATAGAAGGCATAGTGTTCACGTAAATGTCGATCAAGCAAGGCGCGCACTTCTGATACCAAAGGTGGCGGCAAATGTTGGCCCGTCATAAGGAAGTGTTCGATTTCACGGAAGATCCAAGGGCGTCCTTGAGCGGCACGGCCTATCATGATGGCATCGGCGCCCGTGTATTCGAGCACATACTTGGCTTTTTCTGGTGTCGTGATATCGCCATTAGCGACCACAGGAATCTTGGCTTGCGCTTTCACTGCGGCGATGGTGTCGTACTCTGCAGCACCTTTATAACCATCGGCACGAGTACGACCATGTAAGGTCAACATCGCGATGCCTGCTGATTCAGCGATACGCGCGATTTGCAAGGCGTTCTTGTGTTGACGATCCCAGCCGGTACGGAATTTCAAAGTGACAGGCACATCCACTGCCGCAACCACGGCATCGAGAATCTGCCCCACTAATTTTTCATCTTGTAATAAGGCCGAACCACACCATGCATTACACACTTTTTTGACCGGACATCCCATGTTGATGTCGATAATCTGCGCGCCTTTATCAACATTGAACTTAGCGCACTCGGCCAACATCTGTGGATCAGCACCGGCGATTTGCACCGCTTTCGGCTCCATCTCACCTTCGTGATTGGTGCGACGCGAAGATTTTTCGGTTTCCCATAATTTCGGATTCGATGCTGCCATTTCAGACACCGCGTAACCCGCACCAAGTTCTTTGCACAGTTGACGGAATGGTCTATCCGTCACACCTGCCATCGGCGCGACGAAAATATTATTCCTAAGCTGATATGAGCCTATCTGCACGATTCTAAACCTTGGGGAAATGGGAGGTGTTTCGAAGAGACGCTATTCTACCCGAAAGCTGCCTAAAAATTTAGCAGCGAAGCAGAAAAAATCACACAAAATTTTTTTATTTTGGTGGATTTTCCAATAGACTTTTTTGAGGAAGTTTGCTCAATTAGCTTTTTGAATATCATCCTTAAGCATCATCGAGACAATCACATCGTGAGAGTCACAAATGCCTAAGGATTCGAAACTTTTAGCGCTGATGATGGAGGAAAATCGAACTTGAGATTCGAGCCTGAGAAATTCCTAATGGTTTGAAATTTCTACGATGCAGCGATTTCTTTTTCGATGAGTTGCTCTAATTCTTCAAACGATGGCTTACCAATATAGCGTTTAACTATGCGTCCCTGTTTGTCGATCAAGAACGTGGTAGGGGTTAACTTAATATCGCCAAATGCATTCGCTAATTTGCCTTCCACATCAAGTGCGACATGAAACGGTAAAGCGCGTGTTTCTGTAAAATTTAAGACGTAGTTCGGTGGATCATAGCTCATTGCCACCGCCACAAAGTCAAAACCTTTAGCGCGATACTTTTCATAGGTGCGTATCATTTCTGGCATTTCTGCAATACAGGTCGAGCAAGAAGTCGCCCAGAAATTCACTAAGTAGACTTTACCGCGCAAGGATTGCGTGCCTAGCTTTTCACCTTTGAGATTGGTGTATTCAACGCTTGGTGCAGCGACTCTTTGCGAGCCCGACCACATCCATGTCGCCGCTGCAATCAGCGCCAACAAAAGTAAAAGTGCGGGAACAAGAATTTTTTTGGAGTTCATTATTCATTCGGAAGAGGATGCGCCAGCAATAGGCCGTGCATTGATTAAACTGCACTCACTTCAACATGGGCGGTATTATACGTCGAAATCTGAAGACGATTAATGCGCAAGGCTAAATGTAGGGAACTGATCTTCAACAAGCAGGTCCTTGTTTGCCGAGCCAATCTTGGAAAGAAGCTGGTTTGGAGAATAAGAAACCTTGCATACAGTCGCAAGAATTTTCAATCAGGTAGGTGGCCTGCTCTTTTGTCTCTACCCCTTCCGCCACCACGCGTAAGCCCAAGTGTTTCGCCATCGACAGAATCATGCGCACGATCGCCACGTCATTGGCATCACCAGGAACATCCTGTACAAAACTCTTATCAATTTTGAGCTCATACAATGGCAAACGTTTTAAATAGAACAAGCTCGAATAGCCAGTTCCGAAATCATCGATCGAGAAGCGAATCCCCAACGCAGCCAAAGCATTCATACGAGCGATGGTTTCTTGCATGTCGCTAATGAATAGTCCTTCGGTGACCTCGAATACGAACTCTTTCCCGCTCAAATGGTGTGCACTCAGAATATCGCGTACTTTCTCGACAAAGTCTTGCTGCCGAAATTGCTTAGGACTGACGTTCACTGACACAGGGAACATCCAACCATGGCTGCGCAATTGATTTACGATCTCGCAGGCTTGATGCAATACCCAATCCCCTAACTTCAGTATTAGACCAGTCTCTTCAGCCAGTGGAATGAACAAAGCGGGCGAGACAAACTCACCATTGGTCTTGGTCCAGCGCATCAACAACTCAGCGCCGACTGGTGTGCCATCTTGATCAACTTGTGCTTGCATCACCATGCGCAGCTCACATAGATCAAGCGCGCGCGAAAGATCACGTTCCAAAATCAAGCGCTGCTCAACTTCAGCCTGCATTGCACCTTCGAAGAAGGCAATTTGATTACGTCCGGCACCTTTCGCACGATACATCGCCGTATCGGATTCACGTAAGAGGTCATCAACTGTCTGACTGGCTTTCGGTAGCAGCGTCACACCAATACTACAAGCGGAACTATAAATCTGCCCTTCGATTTCAAAAGGCGTAGCGAGTGCATTCCGAATTTTTTCAGCGACTGTGAGCGCAATGCGACTTGCCTGCTCCAGAACTGAGTCTAAATGATCAATCAACACCACAAACTCGTCGCCGCCGATACGGGCGACTGTATCGACTTCACGCAAAATGCTCGTCAATCGTCTGGCAACTTCGACCAAAAGCGCGTCACCCGTTGCATGACCTCGTGCATCGTTGATGTTCTTAAAATGATCTAAATCGATAAATAAGACCGCGCTATAAATTCCAGTGCGCTGGGCTGTGGCGAGCAAGATGCTCAATCGGTCGCGCAACAAGCGTCGATTCGGCAAGCCCGTCAACACATCGAAAAACGCCAATCGATAGATATCGGACTCGGCTCGTTTGCGATCAGTAATATCGCGTTCTACCGCAACAAAATGCGTGCAATGTCCTTGCTCATCGACGATGGGTTGAATATCTGCCTCGAGCCAAAACTCTTCACCAGACTTGCGATAATTAATGAATTCCGCCCGTACTGATTTCTGTGCAAGAATAGCCTCGCGAATACGCACCAGATCATCCGCCTGACTGGCATCGCCCTGCAACATGCGCGGATTCATGCCTTTCGTTTCCTGCAGAGAGTAACCCGTGGTCCGCTCAAATGCCTTATTTACAAACACAATATGCGGCCCGTCATTGTCGAGCTCGCTGTCGGTAATCATGACAATATCGTTCAAGTTTTCCACCGCAGCAGAGATTAAGCGAAGTTCTTCATTCGCTTTTTTCAATGAAGCCTGTTCACGTCGCAAGGATTCACTAATTTGTAATTGTGATCGAAATGAAGCTTCTAAACGACGCAAGAGTACACCGCAGCTCACCGTAATCACGGCAGAAATGAAAGTAAAATTCAGTGTGATGATGACCCAGCGCACGAAGGGCTGATCGGGGAAACGATCAAATTGCAGGTTGACATTAAACACATACCCAAGCCCGAGCAGAGTAGCGGCGTTGATCACTAGAGCATAGACGGCGGGCCTTAATCCCAACAGCAAAGCGGCTAAAACTGGCACCGCCATCAGATAGATTTGGCTGACAGGTCCAATCTTAAAAAAGAAAAAGAGACCGATCAGGTAGATGATGAGCAAGAGATTCCAACTGCGGGCGATCCACGATAGGCGTTTCATGTACCAAATCGTGATGGCCCATGTGATCGCGACAACATCGATTACGGCCACAGAAATCATATCATCGCGAATGGCCATGACGATACTCGGAATGGCTGTAATGACGCCGAGCACAACCGCCCAGAAAAGAATCGATGATAAAAGTTCATTACGCCACGCCTGCAAGTCCATAGACTGGTAGTCTGGCGTGGGGGCTAAGTCCGTAATGAAATCTCGATTCATCTGCAATTACTTGACTCCAAGGCTCGGAAGAACCGGGTTGAATTAGGCGATTGAAGGCGATTGAAAAACAGACTTCTTTTATACGTGGAAACAACTACGATGGAAAGCGATTTTTGATACCTGTAGGCAAATTAACACGAGCGAATTTATAAAGTTTATTAAAACTCAAAAATATAAAACGGGAACGATACCAAGAATCGATACTTTGCCCCAGAAAAGTGCGTATAGCTATTCCCGAGATCCACAGAATTCGAAATTCCGCATCAACGATTAAGGAATATCGTAGCCTTTGCTCGCACGCCACAAATCGAACCATTGTGGGCGGTTCAAAACGAGTTCAGTCGCACCTACCGCTTCGCGCAACGCTTCGACACGACCAGATCCCGTCAAGATCAAAGGCTTCACTGGCAAACGCAAGAGCCAA
The DNA here is from genome assembly GCF_031326225.1 of Undibacterium cyanobacteriorum. Classification (GTDB taxonomy): domain Bacteria; phylum Pseudomonadota; class Gammaproteobacteria; order Burkholderiales; family Burkholderiaceae_D; genus Undibacterium; species Undibacterium cyanobacteriorum. The sequence goes on from NZ_CP133720.1 coordinate 3,886,799, forward strand.
GCGATGGCGATCGTCGCTGGAGTGGTTCGCAATTCAGCAGCAATCTTCGTTAACGCTGTCAGCACGCGTTGACTTTGCTCTGTTTTACCCTCAAACAATGCACCACCACCGAGTGCTGACCAAATCATTGGCGACATTTTCAACTGCTGGCACAGGTCAAAGGACCCATCCTCAAGTGCTTGTGTTTGCATCAAAGAACATTCCACTTGATTGGTCACTAAGGGAAAACGGCTGTGCAATAGTTGAAATTGTGAGGGTGTGAAATTGGAGACGCCAAAATGTTTCACCTTACCGCCCTCACGCAGTCGGGTGAAGGCGTGCGCCATTTCGTCGGCATCCATCAGTGGGTCAGGTCGATGTATCAATAGAAGATCGATGCTGTCGAGGCGCATCGCCTTCAAAGAATTTTCGACCGATAAAGTAATGTGCTGCGCGCTCGTATCGTAGATATGTGAGGTTTGATGCGGCCGCTGTGCGGATTGAAACTGTATGCCGCATTTGGTAACGATTTGAAAACGTCGCGCCAGTTCTGGGGCAAAAGCAAACGCCTCACCGAGCAAGCTCTCACTGGTGTAGTCGCCATAAATGTCAGCCTGATCAATCGTGGTGATACCGAGCTCTAAAGCTTGTTCCAAGAAGTTCACACGATCTGGCACGCTCATCTGCCAAGCGGATAAACGCCATAAACCCAAGACAATTTGGGAAAACTCTGGGCCTTGCTCAGCGATTTGAATTCTAGGACTCAACAACTGCGACATCAATAATCACTCCTCAAGAACAGCCCCCCAAAAAAATGGGAAACTAAGATGGGGTCGAATAAAACTTTAAAAGAAACGGCGTACAAACAGATCCCATTGCGAGCGTGAGAACCCGGTCATCCTTTCACGTTTCCAAGCGAAATGGAGTGACCAAGTTTGTCCGTCAAAGTATTTTACTTGTTCCCATTGTACGCGGCTTAGCGCTTGCTGGTCGCGCTCGAGATTGGAAACCTGGCTGAGGCGCACAATCATTTTGCTATCAAACAGGCTACGCACCACCATCGTCACCTGCGGCTCAAGGTATAAGCGCCATTGATCGCTGCGATTGGAGAGGCCGCCGTTCAACATCGCAGCGATATCGATATCGTCGAAGACGCGCCAACTCAAGCCACGTCCTGCTCCCAACTGCCAACGCAGAGCATTGCCTCCATCTTGCTTAGGCTGGCGCGCTAACTCAACCAGTACGGCATTCGACCAAGTGCGCGTCAAACCATCATACGGCATCAGCAATTGACTCGAGTACACCGTCATGCGTTCTAGCTGCAAGGACCGCCGATCCAGTCCGACCAGCAGACTGGTTTCAAATACGCGTAAATCGCTCTCCGTATTGTAGGTGCGGTTATCATCACTCAGATGGTGCGAAGCCGGATTGATGACGAAACGAAGATTGTTCGCTTTTCCTTGACGCGTTAATCCCAGATCCCATTGCGAATCCTGCGGCGAATTCGCTGGATCTTTCAAACTCTCAAACTGGAACTCGGGCGATGGTAGTTGTCTTCTATTTTCACGTAGCGATTGACGGTAAGCTGCGACTTCTGGTCCCTTGAGGAGCTCACGATCGGTCAAATAGGCAGCATAGGTATCAGCCAATGCGAGCATTTGTGCCTTTGCCGCATCCGAAATTGGGGCCGTGAACGATATGCTTTGCTGCTGTTTGACCGCTTCCGCCACGTGTTCAACTTGGCTAGCTGTCAAACCTGTTTGGTAAGCGCGCAATAACCATTGATTCGGCGCATGCACCCGACTGCTCTCAATCAAATTCAAGGCATAGGCTCGCTTGACGACATCTTTAGGCGTGACCCAGAAGCCACTTTTGTCGAGGGACTTTCCAGCGGCCACCGCAATTACGAAATCGAGCAAGGTGGCGCAATTATATTTTTGAAAAAAGTAGGTGAGCTTAGCCTGCTTGAGTTCAATCAAGTGTGCTTGCAATAAGCGTCTTTGGGCGGCTGAAAAACGCAACTCATATTCCCACACGCTACGCTGCTCTTCTCCCACATATAGTTGCAGCTTCTCGCTATATGGCGACAAAGAAAAATAGCCTAGCTTGCCGATCACCATGCTATCGAAAAAAAGTTTAGGAAGGTTATAGCCCGCTGCATCGGTAAAGAAAGACACCGCGTGTTCCGTGCTTTGTCCCATGGAACTCTTGCCCGATAGTTTGAGGAACACGTGTCCCATCATGCTGGAGGCCTGCGTAATATTTTCGGCAGCGAACACCAAATCAACACGTTCGGCTGGTGCTCGTGTTAAAAATTCTTGTAGTTCATCGCATGATTCGAGTGCTTGCTCTGGAATCGCAAGTGCCTCTCGCAACCACAGGTATCGTGCTGGATAACGGCATACAGCGCCCGCTTCGCCACTCATCAGCCACGCAATCGTCAAATTCAACTCGCGCTCGAGTTCTGGCGTATCAGCGCTCAAAAGGAACTTTGACGAAGTAATATGAAATCCGCCTTGATCCGCATGTAATAAGGCGGACCACATCGGTGACTTGGCAAGCGCTAATTGGTGCGCCTTTTGTTGATAAGCTGAAATCGAATTAAGCTCATCCGCCTCACTCGCTTGCGCTGACTGGGTCGAGGTGAAGAACAGAATCAGGATCGAAAAAAAAGCGGCCAGATAGCCGCCTTTTCGAGCTTGGTGAGAAGCGCTTATTTGCATGAAACAACAACGTTCTCAGAGTAGCGCCACATTTTTTCTGTGGAATAGTCTGTGGAAGAACCCAAAGTACCGCCAGTCAAAATGTTGATGAAGAATTTACCATCGACGCCTTTTTCCGCAACCGTTTCTTTGGCACAGCCTTCTGTCGTTACCAAGAAAACTTTGTTTTTGTTTTCACGTGTCAAATTAACGATACCTGGGCCTTTGAATTGAACGCCATCCACTGTACCGGCGATTTCTTTACCGTTGGAAGCGGACACATTCACTGCCTGAGTTTTGTCGTTCAAAATAGATGCGCAACCAGTCATTGCCAGTGTCGACGCCACTACAGACATTGCTAGGATTTTTTTCATTGTTATATCTCTTGAAAAGTTTATTGAATTTTATTCAACTGACGTTGAAAGGGGATTATAGCGGAATTTACAATTAATAAATTATTAAAATAACATTATTTTTGAAAATTCACTTTCAGAATTTCATAAACTTTTTTGGCGATTTCAATACGCCTTGCCACATCCCCTCTGCCTACTAATTCGTTTCAACTCCCATTAAGATCCAATAAGCTCCAGTAAATTCGCCTCGACTTGCTCAAGCTTGGCGTAACCTGAGGCGATCATATGCAAGCCACTTTCTTTCACCAAACATAACACGGGAAAGCCTCGAATGCCCCAGCGTTGAATCTGTTCAAAATGCAAACGAGTCTCTTCTCGTGTTGAGGGTGCCTGCAAAGTTTCAAGGAAACTTGCCACATCAAATGCACCGTCGCCTTGACCTTGGTTGAGCGCATCTACACAAACTTGTGCCAACACTTCGTCTTTGGTGACATCCAATCCTTGTGCGTAAAAAGCATGTTGCACGGCGCGGAATACGTTCAAAATTTGCTTCGCATCCAAATCGTCCGCCAACAATTTCACGGCCACCACTGCCCGACATGCTGGTTCAGTATCGAAGATAAATCCGGGTTTATTGAGTCCATTCATATCAAACGGCAAACCACTGACCTCTTGCACACGCTGCCAATGCGAAAGGATCATCTGACGCGTGTCGTCATCCATGACTTCTGTGTTGTAGGCGCGCAGCCCACCGAGTACGATGTCAAGCTCCGCATGAGGAATGCGATCTAACAGTTTCTGTAATTCCAAACTAAAGGCATAGCACCATGAACACATGGGGTCTGCGATATATAAAAATTTGCTCATAAAAATCTCGCCTCGCGGCTCTCTTGTTAGATTTCGTTAGATTTATTTTGACGCGTGGTGACGCCATTCGAACTCTTGTGCGCCTTTTGTTTTAAGCGGGATACATGGCACCTAAAATACGCGGCCCAGCAGCACCTGTCACGTCTTCTACATTACCCGGTTGACGTTCCGCGAAGCACTGCGCCAACCACGCAAAAGCTAAGGCTTCCACTTGATCAGGCGCCACACCAAGGGTGGCCGTCGATGATACGGGAATCACCCTCCCCGACCGTGGCGGCTGACCAAACTGCTGCAAAAATTCAGCAAGTTGTTCCATGAGAAAATCATTGAAAGCACCACCACCGCAAACAAATACTGCTGCACATTCGGTTGCGTGCGACATGATTTCTTTGGCGATCGTTTTAGCAGTTAGGGCACATAAGGTGGCCTGCACATCTTCAATCGTGATTGAATTTTGCTGTGGCGATTGCGCTTCAAAGGCAGCGAGTTTTTGGTCAAGCCATGCGAGATGAAAAGTATCACGTCCCGTGCTTTTAGGCGGTGCCAAGTTGAAAAACGCTTCTTCACACAGGCAGTTTAAGAAAGCCTCGTTGACCTTGCCTGAACGAGCCCACTCACCATTGGCGTCATAGGTCTTGCCGTGGTGTCGTGCGATCCATGCATCCATCAAGACATTGCCCGGCCCTGTATCAAAACCAAATGTACGACCATCACTATGCAGAATGCTGATATTGCTAATGCCGCCGATATTGACGACCACACGACACTCTTGCGCACTCGCAAAAATCGCGCGATGAAAAGCCGGTACCAAGGGTGCGCCTTGTCCGCCCGCTGCGACATCTCGACTACGAAAATCCGCGATCACATCGATGCCGCATAACTCTGCCAAACGCGCAGGATTATTGGTTTGTCTGGTATAGCCTAGTTCAGGACGATGCCGTATGGTCTGGCCGTGGACACCAATTGCTCTGATGTTGAGCGTATTAGGATGTTCTGGGATCAGGGATTTTGTAGGTTCAAGATCTGATGCCTTAATCGCTGCTGCCGCCAATTCCAATAAGCGTTGCACGCAATGGGCATACTGCTCCACCACTTCATTAGCGAACAAAGCTTCTCGATGAATTTCATCGTATCCCGACTGTTGCAAAGCCATACCTTGCTCTCGCAGCGCGGCATCAAAAGGAATATGGGCTGTGGCGAGAATCCGCATTGGTTCTGTAGCTCGCGGCAAGTCGACCAAGACGCCATCCACGCCATCAAGACTGGTTCCCGACATTAAGCCGATATAGAGATTCGATTGTTGAAGCGTATTCATGGGATGATTGAATGAGTATGGCGGCTACTATAGGCAAAAGGCACAAAAATTGATGGATCGACTCTGCATCATGCCACAAGGCGAATAAAAAAGCCGAACCACAGTCCGGCTTTTTATGATGCAAGAAGCGATTAAATCTTTAGCTCGATCAACGCGCAGCTGTGCGTGCTGCCGAACCGCGTTCTGGGCGCAAGAGATTAAAACGATGTTCCATATCTGCCGCGACGGTGCGGAAGCGTGGCATATCATTAGCGGCCAACGCAGCTGCGCTTTGAACACTAATCGTATTAGGATCACGGGCTTCGCCGTTGACGCGGAATTCATAATGCAAATGAGGACCGGTCGACCAACCCGTTGAACCTACATAGCCAATCACCTCACCTTGCATGACACGGGCGCCTTTGCGCACGGCGATGCGACTCATATGTCCATAAGCAGTGCTGTAGCCGTTCCAGTGCTTGATAATAACCATATTGCCGTAGCCGCCTTGCACACCAGCATGATCGATGGTGCCATCTGCTGAAGCGCGAATCGGGGTTCCTGTCACTGCAGCAAAGTCGATACCCTTATGTGCTTTCCATTTACCAGAAATCGGATGGATACGCATCGAGAAGCCAGACGAGATACGGGAGAATTCCAATGGCGATTTCAAGAAAGCTTTTTTCAAAGACCTCCCATCGAAGCTGTAGTAACCACCCTCGCCTGCACCTTCGTCAAACCATACGGCTTGGAATAACTTGCCGGCATTACGGAACTCACCAGAAAGCAAACGACCGGTCTTGACCATTTCGCCGTTCTGCCAAAAAGTCTCATACACGATATTGAAGTAGTCGCCGCGCTGTAACTTGTAAAAATCAATATTGGTCTCGAACATCTTGACGATTTGGTCCGCTACCGCGCCAGGAATCAAGGCTTTATCGGTCGCTACGTACAAAGAAGATTGGATCTCGCCTGAACGCATTTCAATACGACGCTCATATTGTTCGGCCAATTCTTCAGCACGGAAGTCGCCATGTTCGTCGCGCGAAATCACCAAGGTTTTGCTGTTTTGTTTGCCATCATCTTGCAAACCGACACGCAACCATTCCAACAAACCATCGTCAGTGGTTTTCGCACGTACGGTGCGGCCTGCGCGTGCTTGCACCAAAGTGCGTGCCACAGCATCGGTCTTAATGAAGTTACTGGCCTTACTATCGTCAACACCAAGGCGTTGTAGCAAGGATGCCAAACTATCGCCACGTTGCACTTTCTCTTCTTTGATGAAGTGCTGCGGTTGCAAGATGATTTTCGCCATTTGCTCTTCTAAAGAAGGCAAAGGCAATTCTTGTACGATGGTTTTGACAGGCAAATCGGCTGCATCTGGCGCCAACGGCGCTACACCAACCGCACCAACTGCACAGACGGCGAAAAATAAAGCACTGAAAGAAAGCACGCGTGATGGACGCATCGTGCGCACACTTTGCACGGCACTTTGTATGGTTTCTTGGGCTTTAACTTGCGCGGAAGCGGTCAGATTTGCAGCTAGATGACGGAATTTATCTAAGAATCGCATGCAATAAGTTAAAATTAGGGCTTCGTGGCGATTTCCCGGTGGTACGCCACGAACAGCGTGTTAGCAAACCCACTCCTCGTATGATTTATTATGCGGACTAGCTCAGCTCTTCGATTTGAGGCCAGCTGTCGAGTAGAATAAGCGGGGGCTTAAAAATAGTCGCCTGATTGTAAAGCAAATGGCGAATAATGCAAGCCTAGAATCGGGCTCAACAAGATCAAGATTTGATCTGTTCGACATCAAGCCACAAGCTGTCTGTCGCACCGCAAAAGAATATCAAAACCACTAGCTGATTATTCAAGATAACTCAGTGTCGGAATTACAGCGCTAAATTATGGATGCCTCGTATTGCCACGCTAGACTTTCAAACTGATCAGCACATAAGATAGCACCCTGGGATTTTTAATAACGAACTAAACTCACTCGCCAACGCGAGCTCTTTTTTTGAATCATCATGACATCGCCACAAACTAACGACAAAGCGCAAGACACTTCTAAATTGCTTCCTCTTTCCGACGCAGTGCAACACGCACTCGCTGTGACGAAGCGTGGTGTGGATGAATTACTGATCGAATCAGAGTTTGCCCAAAAATTGGCGCGCAGTGAACAATCTGGCAAGCCATTGCGTATCAAACTGGGCTTAGATCCAACCGCGCCTGATTTGCATTTAGGTCACACCGTGGTGCTCAACAAAATGCGTCAGTTGCAAGACCTTGGTCACACCGTGATCTTTTTGATCGGCGACTTTACCTCGATGATCGGTGATCCATCGGGCCGCAATGCGACACGCCCACCGCTGTCGCGTGAACAAATCGAAGAAAACGCGCAAACCTATTTCAAGCAAGCGTCTTTGGTACTCGATGCCAGCAAAACTGAGATTCGCTACAACTCCGAATGGTGCGATGCCTTGGGTTCGCGCGGCATGATCCAATTGGCTTCTCGTTACACCGTGGCCCGCATGATGGAGCGCGATGATTTCACCAAACGCTTCAAAGCCGGCACGCCGATTTCTGTGCACGAATTTCTCTATCCTTTGATGCAAGGTTACGACTCGGTGGCCTTGAACGCTGACCTCGAACTCGGTGGTACCGATCAGAAATTCAATCTCTTGGTCGGCCGTGAATTGCAAAAAGACTTTGGCCAAGAACAGCAATGTATTTTGACCATGCCTTTGTTGGAAGGCTTGGACGGCGTCGAAAAAATGTCGAAGTCCAAAAACAATTACATTGCGATCACCGAGCCAGCCAATACCATGTTCGCCAAGGTCATGAGTATTTCTGATGAAATGATGTGGCGTTATTACGATTTACTGTCCTTCTGTTCGTTGGAACAAATCGCGCAATACAAAAAATCAGTCGCCGAAGGTCAAAATCCGCGCGATATCAAAGTCGCCTTGGCGCAAGAAATCGTAACGCGTTTCCACAGCCAACAAGCGGCGCAAGATGCTTTGGCCGATTTCGTGAACCGATCTAAAGGTGGCATTCCTGATGATGTGCCAGAAATGAATGTGACTGGCGCACCAATCGGCATCGCTCATTTGCTGAAACAAACGGGCTTGTGTGCGTCGACTTCGGAAGCGATTCGCATGATCGATCAAAACGGTGTGCGTATCGACGGCAATGTCGTCAGCGATAAACAATTGCAAATCCAAAGCGGCACCATGGTTTTGCAAGTCGGCAAACGTAAGTTCATGAAAGTCCATTTGTCGGCATGATCGCTTTACTCCAACGCGTGAGCCACGCCAACGTCGTGGTGGATGGTCAAACCATCGGTGCCATCAACGCTGGCCTGATGGTACTAGTGTGCGCAGAACGAGAAGATACAGAAGCCGATGCCGCCGCCTTGCTCAAGAAACTCTTGAGTTATCGCGTGTTTGGTGATGATGCTGGCAAGATGAATCGCAGCATCACCGATGTGCAAGGTGGCTTGCTGTTGGTTCCGCAATTCACCCTCGCCGCTGATACGCAATCAGGCACTCGCCCCTCCTTCACACCAGCCGCGCCGCCAGAATTGGGCAAACAATTGTTTGATCACTTCGTCACCCTTGCGCGTCAGCAGCATCCCACCGTCGAAACCGGACAGTTTGGTGCCGACATGAAGGTTAGCCTGACCAACGATGGCCCAGTGACGTTTTGGTTGCAAACCAAAGCAAAAACGAAGTGAACGCAAAGTGCATAATGTTAGTCCGCAGGTGACCGAGTTACTGTTGATACGCCACGGCGAAACCGCGTGGAATGCCGTCCGTCGTCTACAAGGTCACCTCGATATCGGGCTCAACACCGAGGGGCAACGTCAAGCGCAAGCGCTCGGCCAACACTTGGCTACAGATAAACTCGCAGCCATTATCTCTAGCGATCTACAGCGCGCTTTGCATACAGCGCAAGCAATCGCCGACCAACAAAACATCGACGTGCAAATCGACGCCCGTTTGCGTGAACGTTGTTTCGGCGATTTCGAAGGCAAGCTGTATAGCGAGCTCCCCGATGTTTATCCCCAGGAATATGCGCTATGGCGTTCTCGCGACCCCGATCTGCACTTCCCCGCAAAGCCAGAAGATCCTAACAATCGCGGCGAAAGTATCCGTGAATTTCACCAGCGAGTGATTGGCTGCCTACGCGACTACGCTGCTCACTATGCAGGCCAACGCATCGCCTTAGTCGCCCACGGCGGCGTCCTCGAATGCGCTTGGCGCGAAGCATCAGGACTACCACTCAATGCCGAACGTGCAGTGACGATTTTCAATGCCAGCATCAATCACTTCCGCTTCGAAAACGATCGCCTCCAGTTAATTGAATGGGGACAAGTCGCGCATTTGGAAAAAGAAGTACGCGACGAAATCACTTAGCTCAATCACTGGACGCCATACGTCGTCTGCGTATAAGGCCGCGCCGTCCGCGCATTCCCCCATTGCTTGTTCGGCGTGGTTTGCATACGAAACACAAGTTCGCCGCCCTGCATGATTTGCTCATGCGTGATGAAATTCTGCTCGAGCGCTTTGCCGTTGAGGCTGACGGCGCCTACATACATCGCGGCCTTGCTTAGGTTATCGGCACGAATCGTGAAGCGTTTTCCGTTAGGCAAATTCAGCGTGGCTTTATCGACGAACGGGCGGCCAATCACGTATTCATTACTGCCTGGTGCGACTGGATAAAAGCCCAGCGAAGTGAAGACGAACCAAGCGGACATCTGACCCAAGTCATCGTTACCAGCCAAGCCATCAGCACCCGCATGGTATTGGCTATCCATGATCTGTTGCAAACGCGCTTGCGTCTTCCACGGTGCACCGAAATAATTGTACAAATACGCGACGTGATGCGAAGGTTCATTGCCGTGCGCGTAGTGGCCAATCAAGCCCGAGATATCTTCCATGTGGGCGTAGATCTTTTCATCGACCTTGGCATCAAAGACTTGATCAATTTTGGCGATAGCAGCCGCATCGCCACCGAGCATGCTGATCAAGCCTGCATTATCGTGTGGCATATACCAGGAATACTGCCATGCACTGCCCTCTGTGTAATCACTGCCGAAGTTCGACACTGCTGGGTCAAACGGTACACGGAATTCACCATTGCTTTTGCGAGCGCGGATAAAGCCCGTCTTGGGATCAAACACGTTGCGATAATACTGTGCGCGTGCATAGAATTTTTTAGCGATATCGGCTTTACCCATCTTCTCTGCCATGCGCGCAATGGTCCAATCATCGAACGCATACTCGACCGTTTTCGACGCCGCTTCTGGCTCAAGGTCGGTCGGTACGTATCCATATTTCATGTAATGCTGCAAGCCACCGTAGGGTCCGTATTCAGCGCTTTTCACCATTGCATCGAGCGCGGCTTCTGCATCAAAACCGCCCACGCCCTTCATGTATAAATCAGCGATCACCGGTACCGCATGATAGCCAATCATGCACCAAGTTTCTAAGCCGTGGAACTGCCACACTGGCAGGATGCCATCAGGGCTATATTGTTGAGAAGCGACTAAAGAATTCACAAAGTCGGCATTGCGTTGCCGTGGTTGGACTAAGCTTAACAGAGGATGCAAGGCGCGATAGGTATCCCATAAGGAGAAGGTCGAGTGAAAACGGAAACCTTGTGCCTGATGAATTTGGTTGTCCGGCCCACGATAACGTCCATCGCTATCCATGAATAGGCTTGGCCCCATCATACTGTGGTACAAGGCCGTGTAGGCCATGCTGCGCATTTCTGATTTCGCTTCGATGTTGATGGCCGACAAAGCTTCATCCCAAGCCGCACTCGCTTTGGCGCGCTCGGCATTGAAATCCCAGCCCGACATCTCTTGCAAGTTGGCAATCGCACCTTCTTCACTGACAGCGGAAATCGCCACTTTGACCATCACCGTTTGATCTTTAGCTTGGCCAAAATCAAAACTGGCAACCAGCGCCTTGCCTTCAATTTTGACTTTATCTTTGCCATTGCTACCGGGTCCGGCGAAGCCACGGTATTCGACGGCCTCTTCTCGATTTTGAATATCACGTTGAATAAACGGCTGCGAGAACTGCATGGCAAAATACAATTGACGCCCCGCCGCCCAGCCGCGCGTCTCACGCATCCCGGTCACCAAAGTTCCATTACGCACCCGCATGCTGGACCACAAATTCTTGCTCTTATAATCGTAAATACTATTTCGCAAATCGACTAAGATCTTGGCCTCTTCGCCTGCCGCATAACGATAACGATGGAGACCAACACGTTCACTGGCGGTGAGTTCGACTTGAATATCATGATCCAGCAATTTCACTGCGTAATAGCCGGGCTCTGCTTGCTCATATTTGTGACTAAAGCGTGAACGGTAGCCGCTAAAGGCACGCTCTGGATAGCCAGGTTCCCATTTGGTTTCACCGCTATACGGCATCAACAACACATCACCTAAATCTGAATGTCCCGTACCGGAAAAATGGGTGTGTGAAAAGCCGAGGATGGAATCATCTTCATACCGATAGCCCGCCGCCCAAGGATAGCTTTGCTTGAAATGGCGTACCTGCGTATCGGGACTCAATTGCACCATGCCGAAAGGACGTGTGGCACCAGGAAAGGTATGTCCATCACCACCAGTGCCGATAAACACATTGACGGCCGCGCTCGGTTTGGAACTGGATTTACTGCTCAGCTTTGCGCCTTCAGCAGCTTCAACAGCCATGCTCACCTGTGGCAAGGCGAGGCAAAGCAAGACACTAGAAATGCTGGAGACAAGCGCCGCACTGGCACGAGGAAATATTGGCATACTATTCCTTCCAAGGAGCTCGCAGACGCGCCACGAGAGAATAAGAATTAGAGATCGTCCGTGCTACTCTCGCGGACCATTAATTGCACTGCTAAGGTTTTATCGACAGCTTCATCTTGCGCTTTACGTAACAGCATCGCCACACCTTCGGCGCCAAGCGCTTCCTTATCGACATGAATGCTGGTCAATGGAGGATTCGATTTGGCCGCGGCGCTGATATTGTCAAAGCCGACAATCGCGATATCGTGCGGAATCTTTAAACCGGCTTCCAAGCAGGCATGCATCGCCGTCAAGGCGGTCGTATCGTTGTAGCAAAACACAGCATCCGGTGGTTGCGTCATGGCCAGCAATTTCAGCATGGCTTTCTTGACGCTAGCCTCTTCATTCGCGTGATGCGGGATCGCAATTTCTAGCTCGGGATTGGCCAGCATTTTGGCGTCATACAAAGCTTTACGAAAGCCATGCACACGCTCTTGAATGCTGTAGTGCGCGCTAGGGCCACTCAACATCGCGATGCGCTTACGCCCTGATTGAATCAAGTGACGCGTCGCCAAGTAACCGCCCAAACGATTGTCGGGATTGATTGAGGTGAAGTCATCGAGATACATATCGATCAGCACCAGCGGCTTACCCGCGGCACGAATCGCATGCAGGATTTCTGGCTCGAAAAAACCCGCACAAAGAATGGCATCCGGTTGATGTATGCGAATCTGTTCCATCACAGGTTCGGCAGGGCCGATCGCCACAAACGATAAAGCGATCCCTTCACGCCGACAAGCAGCCTCTGCACCATGGAGTACCGGCGAGAAAAAGGGGCTACTCGACAAAGTATTGTGCTGGCGATGCAAGAGGAAGGCGATGCGACGCACGCGACCACTCTTTAATTTCGAAAAGTCATAGCCGAGCTGACGCGCCACTTCAAACACGCGCACCCGGGTCGATTCAGTCAGTCCGCTTTGATTCTTGAGCGCGCGCGAAATCGTGCCGAGCGATAAGCCCGTGGCTTTTGCAATATCGCGGATCGTGACGCTCATGTCCCACTCTCTCCTGTTTGCGGAGCCGCTCACCTGTTTTAATAAACAAGAATTGCATCCAAACGGGTGCGCGACCGACTACCCTACTCTAGCGGATATAGTAGTCTCAGCTGAAAATCAAGGTCAACTAAACACGCTCTAGCGGGGTTCAGTTTAGCAGGTTTAGTAAACAAGAATAGAGTACATAAAAAAGCGAAAGCGATTCAGTGCCTTACCCTACGCCGCCACGCTCGAGCAAGCAAGTCAGCTTACATTTGCCGGAATTGTGATTGAAAGGCCTGCGAGACAGGCAGCCATTCCTCCGAATCACGCATGCGCAAGGATAAACCAGCATCGATACGCTTGACGGCGTCGATGGCACTGACACGCACAATCGCACTACGGGAAATTTGCCAAAACTGCTCAGGATCTAACTGCAAGAGCAGATCTCTGATGGTGGTGCGGATATGCGCTTCGAGTTTAGCAGTTTCGACCTTGGTGTATTTTGCATCGGCGCGAAAGGCGAGTACCTCATTGATATCGATGAAACGCAACTGCCCACCATGCGATGCTTGTATCCAACGCAAAGGCCCGACTTTTTTCTCGCTACGCATGCCCGAAAGATCGGCCGCCGCTTGCGGCAATTTGTCTTTCATCCTTTGTACGGTTAAGGCCAAGCGCGCCATATCGAGAGGTTTGAGCAGATAATCAACCGCTCCTTGATCAAAGGCGTCGACCGCGTATTCATTGTAGGCTGTCAAAAAAATGATATGGGCTCGATGAGTCGCTAAACGCGCGACTTCGACACCAGACAGACCAGGCATGCGCACATCCAATATCGCGAAGTCAGGTTTGCATTCTTGCAGCAAGGACGCCGCCATAATGCCATCGCCCGCTTCGCCAACAATCTGCAATTCAGGCCACAGCGCCGCCAAAGCAGATTTGAGTTCGGCGCGTAAAATACTCTCGTCTTCGGCAATGATGGCTGTCGCTTGTGATTTCATGATGCTCGTCATTTAATCTTATTTAATGATTCTCTGCTTCTGCGATTTTTAACTGATTACCGAGGGACGTATTGATTTGCGCAGCTTCGATCGGAATCATAATGCTCACACTTAATCCTTGCTCTGCTTCGCTGGCAAAACTCAGTTGAGCTGCATCGCCATACATCGCCGCCAAACGTTCCTGCAGATTCAAGAGCCCCACGCCATCGCCGAGCTCCGCCTTCAGCCCCTGCCCATTATCTTGCACTAGAATCTGCAGTTGCGTATCGACGATCTTCGCCTGCAAACGGATGCGCCCACCCTGCACTTGCGGTTCAATCGCATGCTCAATCGCATTTTCCACCAAGGTCATCACGCTCAAGGGTGGTATCAAACAAGCGCGTGCTGCCGCATCCGCTTCAATCTCAAATTGTAGCCGTTCGCCAAGTCGTATCGCCATAATTTTCAAATAGGCTTCGGCTCTTTCCAACTCCTGCCCCAAACTCGTCGTCGGCACTCGTAGATCAGGCATAGCAGCGCGCAAATACGCAATCAAATGATTCAACATCTGTTCGGAAGCATCCGCATCTTGTCGAATCAAGGCACGCACATTTGCCAAGGTGTTATACAAGAAATGCGGTTCAATCTGACCTTGTAAGGCGGCGAGTTTGGCTTCTAATAGTTGCCGTTGTAAACGGTGCTTGCGCTCTTCTTCTTGCAACGCCATTTGCGTACGCCTTTGCACCTCGGCTGAAATCGCTTCAGGCAACACAAACACCAAAACAAATACCACCAGGATCGCTGGCAACACCCACGTCGCATGGGGTGCCAAGTCGCTCGGCCACATTTTTTCTTGCAACTTGAGCGCCAACAGAATCGCCGTCGCAAATCCAATGGCTAAGACGGTCCACCGCGTCCACGCCTGTTGCAATGAGTGCCATCGCATCAAACCATTCAAAGTCCACTTGCTCAGCGCAAAATTGCATAAGATAGCGGCCAAATCCGCCAGCATGGCATGCGGCTTCCACCACACACTAACGAGTCCAAGCAGTGCCACGCAGATAAGCGGAAGCAAGGCCCAATCTTCACGAAACTCGCGCACTACAGAATTTTGCGGATATGGTGAGAGTCGATGAAACATTCGTTTGTCCCCCTATGGTTCTAGCGTGATGCTCTCTATTTTCACGTTCTCTATGTGGCGCATAGTAGGCGCGGCATACGCTAAAGAAGCTTTCTCTTGCTCACCATAGTTAACAGGAATCGGCCGTATCGTGAGATTTCGTATTTTAAATTGACCTTGCCCCCGCATCCCAATACCGATTTCCATCCGTTGAGCTTGCGCCGGAATTCGAAGTAGTTGGATCGCATTTAACCAATGTTCCTTGGCATTACGATCATCATAAGAGAGCGGCAAGTTCACCTGAGTGAGGCTAATTTGACCGCGCTCATCAAAGAATCTCACCCATACATCCTTATTGGCAATCTCGCCTTCTTGCTTAAAAAAGAAGGCTAAATTAAAAGAACGATTTTGCCACTGCCTGACATCAATCACTCGCGTCAAAACACCTGCGTCATTCACACTGGCCGATGGACGCGCACTAATCGTAAAGATCTGATCTTTGTCTTTTCCAGTATTAACCTGCCCAAACGCAGCTGTAATCGAAGATAACTTCTCTTCTTGCTCGAATTTCGTCGCAAATTGCTTACCAAGCCCTGCTCCTGGAATCCAAGCCTGTGGCATGGGCGTAGTGACACTCTCTGCGAATGAAGCGTTCACTGCGATTGCAATGACACTCGCGACCAATAGGGTTTTCCAATGATTCATGACGCACTCCTCAATTCAGTGTGACTATCGATCAACGCGCAACGCGAGGATGTCTTCATTCTTGGTAATCGACGTAGTCGAAGTGTTCGTAATGTGCTTGATTAGTGACTCTCGTTGCTGAATGGGAGTCAGCTTCAAGTCACCAAATTCCAGACGTCCAAAACCACTCAAACCGAAACCCATCTCCATCTTCTGGGCATGTCGTGGCACCAAGAAATTCATTTGGGTCGAGGCAAAAGCATCATTTGCTCTCTCAAGCAACGGGACGCGCAACTTCGCAATCTCGCCTCGTTCATCAAAGAATCGCAACCATACGTCTTTGTCTTCTAAACGTCCATCTTGCGAATATTTGAGCGAAAGAGAAAATTCATGATCTTGAAACTGACTGACATCGACCATTTTTGTGATGGCCGCAAAAGCCCCGGGTTTCTGATGTGCTTCATCCTGAATACCAACCAACATAAAACATGAGGTGCCGCACTCCGTACTATCCGGCGCGGAAAACCCCGTCCAATAAAGGCTTCCTAAACTTCCATGAGGCATCCAGCCGCTCGGCAGTTTTACGCTCTTTTCGCCGGCCATCGAGGTATTAGCAATGACTGCCACCACGATCGCACTCATGATAATTTTCCACTGTTTCATCATCTCACCTTTCCATGTTTGTTGAGGGATGTTGGGCAGTGTATTCATGGAGTGCAGTCGCTTCGAGCGCTTTGCGATGAGTGAATATGTTTTGGCGATGAGTATGACACTTGTCGCGATTAGTGCATCACGACAAGTGTCAAATATACCATAGGGGAAATGTGGATTTGAGAGAGTCCTTAATCCCGAATACTTTCCAAAGCACTCGGCAGGAATTTAGCGATGGTCGCTAACAGTTCGTCTTCGACCACTGGCTTGCTTAGGTAGGCATTGCACCCAGACCAGCTGCCACGGAATTTATCGATCATTGAGGATTTGCTGGTCAACATGACGACCGCGGTCGACTTCGTTTTGGCATTTCCTTTGATGCGCTTACACACTTCATAACCATCGATGCCGGGCATCATGATGTCCAAGAAGATGCAGGTGTAATTTTTTTGATTGGCTTTCTCAATCGCTTCTTCGCCGGTTTCTGCAAAATCGACGTCAAATTGAAATGGCGAGAGTTTGATGCGCATGAAAGCACGAACCGTAGCGCTATCGTCGACCACCAAGACCGATTCTCGCAGAGCGACGGGCTCAGAGACTGGTACTGGCTTACGCTTTTGATCGCTGGAACGACGCATACTCGTGCCATCCCATTGCGTTGCAGCCTGTTGAGCGCGACGATCACGCTCCTTCAAAGCTTGCTCCATGACTTCATCAAGCTTCTCAAACAAACGCATCCAGTGGATAGGCTTGGGCACAAAAGGCCACGGCGTTTCAACTGCCGATCGTCCAACTACCACCGCTGGTGAATGGGCATTTGGTACGCCAATATCGCGTCGTGCCAAATCTTGCAAGGCGTCTGGGTTGTCCGCGTTAATTAAATAAATATCTGCGCGCGTATCGCCTGCTTCAGGCTCCACGTAAGACATCGCTCTACGGCTGGTGAGGCGGAAGGTTGAAGTCAGCATGCTCTTCTCTGCCTCCGAGAAGCCGCGCATTTCTAAAATGAAGCGGTGGTTGCCCTTGGCTGCAGCCACCATAGATGTTGTTTGAGTCATTCTGATCGTATAGGTCTTATTATTGTGAGGATTCACGCGCGCACCTTACTCAGTCTTGCCAACAGCCAAACTACCGACGGTAATTTGTAGCAGCATTTCTGTGCAAAATTCGCATGCGTTAGTCCTAATTCGCCCTAATTTCTCATCGGAAATCTTGAGGCGACATCATGCAATCTGTGCCAAGATCATACCTTAAAGGACCTTTACATGAAAAAATTTGACCGCATTTACACGGCTTTTTTTACAATTTTCGATGTATTCATGCGAATCCAGCAGAATTTCGCCACAGCCAAGTGGTCTTAGCGCTTGTTTTTTATTTAAACAAGGAAACAAATTGCTTTGCCGCATCACAGGGATCGGCACTGTTGTACACGCTGCTGATCGCTGCGACGAGATCTGCCCCGCGTTCACGTAAAGGACGGGCTAACTCCACCGTCATACCACCGATCACGACAATCGGAAGTGGTATTACATCTCTCGCCACTAGAACAATGTCGAGTGGGGTTGTCACTGGGTATTTTTTGACGACGGAGGGATAAAACCCACCAAACGCCACATAACTGGCTTTTTGCGCATACGCTTGTTGCGCTAATCCGAGATCTCCATAACAGGAAGCGCCGACCAACTTATGCTCACCAAGTGCTGCGCGTGCTTCCGCAACACTCACATCGGTTCCCCCCACATGCACACCATCCGCATCAAGCTGCAAGGCTAAATCAACGGAATCATTGATCACAAAAGTGGACTGATAACGTCGACACAGTTGTTGTAATGCCTGTGCCTGCTCCAGTCGCAAACTCGGGCTAGCCGTTTTGTGCCGATACTGCAGCAATGCCACACCGGCTTGTAAGGCTGATTCCGTAACCGCTAGCAATTGCTCCGTATCATCCCAATTGGGCGTTATCAAGTACAAACCACTTTGCCAAGCTCTGTTTTGCATACATACACTTTCTATTCAAAATTCCCCGCTAGGATCGAGGCTCACACGCTACGAAATCGATGTGGCATCAACTGGCCATCGGCAATCCGATATGCACCTTGCAGTGCCGCTTGTGTGTAGGATTGCCCTCGCAGCAAACTCACTTCCAAGCTGCGCCCTAACGCTAACTGCGCGGCGATGGCCGACGCTAAAGTACAACCGCTGCCGTGAAAACTTCCTGCTAAGCGCGGCCAGGTCCATTGTTTCTCAGTGTGTGGAAATGCTTGCGAGAACCATCGATTCGTCACTGCGTCTTCTTCGCTATGCCCGCCTTTCACCAAAACATCTTGGCAAGCACCGCCCAACAAAGATTGCGCCTTCTGCGCAACACCCGAGCCAAAACTCGCGAGACGTGACAGCTCGGGCAAATTAGGCGTGATCAAGGTGGCGACTTCCAGCAACGGTTGGATGGCAGCGCACGCCTCATCGATCGCTAGACGTTGTCCAGCACCGCTCGCCAATACTGGGTCGAGTACCACATCCAGTGAACGCGTCATCGCGATCTGAGTATCCGCGTCTGCTATTGATGCACTCGCTTTGTTTCCTGCTTTTATCCGCTCTTCCTGCAGTTCTTTGATCAATTCAGCGATACGTTGCGCGTTGCGCGCGCTCCCCACAATCCCTAACTTCACCGCATGAATCGGCATTGCAGCAAACAGCGCCCTTGCTTGCGCTTCAATGATGTCAGCGTCAATCGGATGCACCTGATAGACGCGATTATTATCCTGCACGGTCAAGGCGGTAATGATAGGCAGAGCATGTGCACCCTGCGCCGTCACCGCCTCGATATCGGCTTGAATGCCAGCGCCTCCACTGGGATCATGCCCCGCAAATACGAGAACACAAGGCCGTTGCTGTGGGCGCTGCACTGGCTTGATTGGCTGCGTCTGCATCAGGCCACACGCCCAAGCATCGGTGACGAAGGCGACGCCGCGAATTTGCGAGCAATACGTCCCGCCAAATAGGCTTCACGTCCTGCTTCGACAGCCAAGCCCATGGCACGTGCCATACGATTCGGATCGCGCGCCCCTGCAATCGCCGTGTTCATCAAAACACCATCACAACCAAGCTCCATCGCAATCGCGGCGTCGGAGGCCGTGCCGACACCGGCGTCAACAATGATCGGGACCTTGGCTTGCTCGATGATCAACGACAAATTCCACGGATTCAGAATACCCATACCCGAGCCGATCAGCGAAGCAAGCGGCATAACAGCGACGCAACCGATGTCTTCCAACATCCGCGCTTGAATCGGATCATCACTGCAATACACCATCACATCAAAACCATCTTTGACCAAGACCTTAGCCGCCTCTAATGTTTCAGGCATATTCGGGAACAAAGTCTTTTCATCGCCGAGCACTTCCAATTTGCACAACTTGTGACCACCCAATAATTCGCGCCCCAACTGCAAGGTGTAGATCGCGTCTTTCGCGTTATAGCAACCGGCCGTATTCGGCAAGATGGTGTACTTCGATGGCGGCACCACATCAAGCAAACTCGGAGCATTAGGATCTTGACCAATATTCACACGGCGGATCGCCACCGTAATAATCTCCGCACCGCTCGCTTCGGTAGCAAGCTTAGTTTGTTCGAGATCTTTGTACTTTCCACTACCGACCAATAAACGCGATTGATACGTCTTACCTGCAATCGTCAGGCTGTTTGGTTTTGTTTCTGTTGTCATGATTTTTCCCTCAATTTTTCTATTGGTTTGCAACTCAGTATTCTTTTGAATCAAGTCACCTTCCTTAGTTTTTCGAGTCGCAACGATGCATCAATTGCTCGCCAACTCACCAGCCCGAGAAACTTCATTTTGAGGATGCAGTGCTAGAAGAAAAGCGGAGCAATACGTCGGCATTGCGAGTATTTTCGACAACGCAATGCGCCTCACAATGAAGATTATCGAGTCAGTGATCAACCACCACCGATGGCACGTACCACATCTATGACGTCGCCAGTGCGCAGAACACACTCCGCCCACTGCGAACGACTAATCACGTCACGATTCACTGCCACCGCGATTGCTTGATTGCCGATATTCAGTTCGGCAATCAGGCTCTGTAGATTCAATTCGGATGGGTAGTATTTGGTTTCACCATTGATTTGAATTTCCATCGCGTTCTCCTAAGATTTCTTATAGATTTCTGCGCCGGTCTTCATGAACTCAACGGCCTTTACTTCCATGCCTTTTTGCAGGGCATCACTTTCACTGAGCCCTTGGCTGCTGGCAAAGTCGCGTACTTCTTGCGTGATCTTCATGGAACAAAAATGGGGACCACACATAGAACAGAAATGCGCGACTTTGGCGGAATCTTTTGGTAAGGTCTCATCATGAAATTCACGAGCGCGATCGGGATCAAGTCCCAAATTAAATTGATCTTCCCAACGGAATTCAAAGCGGGCTTTAGA
This sequence comes from Undibacterium cyanobacteriorum, assembly GCF_031326225.1. GTDB lineage: Bacteria > Pseudomonadota > Gammaproteobacteria > Burkholderiales > Burkholderiaceae_D > Undibacterium > Undibacterium cyanobacteriorum. The sequence continues at coordinate 3,907,708 of NZ_CP133720.1, forward strand.
CAAGGCATTGTCGCGAATTTGTGCGCCCGGATGACCCTTGGCTAAGTCCGCTGCATGAGCAGCGATTTTGTAAGTGATGATGCCTTCTTTAACGTCGGCTTTATTTGGCAAACCCAGATGCTCTTTCGGTGTGACGTAACACAACATCGCCGTACCATACCAAGCAATTTGCGCGGCGCCGATGCCAGACGTGATGTGGTCATAACCAGGTGCGATATCAGTCGTCAATGGGCCCAGCGTATAAAAGGGCGCCTCGTAGCACTGCTCCAATTGCAGATCCATATTCTCTTTGATCATGTGCATAGGCACATGACCGGGACCTTCGATCATAACTTGCACATCATGCTTCCACGCGATTTGCGTCAACTCACCGAGCGTCTTCAACTCTCCCAATTGCGCTTCATCATTGGCATCGTAAATCGAACCCGGACGCAAACCATCACCGAGTGAGAATGAGACGTCGTAGGCCTTCATGATTTCGCAGATGTCTTCAAAATGCGTGTACAAGAAGTTTTCTTGATGATGCGCCAAACACCACTTCGCCATGATCGAACCACCGCGCGACACAATACCAGTCATACGATTGGCGGTCAGCGGTACATATTGCAAACGAACGCCCGCATGAATCGTGAAGTAATCGACACCTTGCTCGGCTTGTTCAATCAAGGTGTCACGGAAAATTTCCCAAGTCAGATCTTCCGCCTTGCCATTGACCTTTTCCAAGGCCTGATAAATCGGCACGGTTCCAATCGGTACGGGCGAATTACGAATGATCCACTCGCGTGTTTCGTGGATGTGTTTGCCGGTCGACAGATCCATCACCGTATCACCGCCCCAGCGGATCGCCCACGTCATTTTTTCGACTTCTTCGCCAATCGATGAAGTCACTGCAGAATTACCGATATTGGCGTTGATCTTCACCATGAAGTTTCGACCAATGATCATCGGTTCGATTTCAGGGTGATTGATATTGGCCGGAATAATCGCGCGACCACGGGCAATCTCACTTCGTACAAACTCTGCCGTGATCTCTTGTGGAATGCTGGCACCAAACGAATGTCCCGCGTGCTGACGTCCCATCATCGCCGCTAACTTTGCGCCTTGTGGACTACTTTGCTGCAATTGTTCTAGGTACTCAGCACGACCTTGTTTTTCGCGAATCGCGACATACTCCATCTCCGGCGTGATGATGCCTTGACGCGCATAATACATTTGCGTGACGTTCTTTCCGGACGAGGCGCGGCGCGGCTTGCGTTGTAGATTGAAACGCAGCGACTGCAACTTCGGATCATTCAAGCGTTCGACACCATAAGCGGAACTGGGGCCGCCTAATTCTTCGGTATCAGCACGTTCAGCAATCCAATTGGCACGCAGCGCATGCAAACCAGAACGAATATCGATGCGCACCTCAGGGTCGGTGTATGGACCAGAAGTGTCGTAAACATAAATCGGTGGATTTTTTTCCGCGCCGAACATCGCTGGTGTATCGGCTTGCGAAATTTCGCGCATGGGTACGCGCAGATCGGGACGCGAGCCCGTCACATAAATCTTACGAGAATTCGGTAAAGCTTGAATGGCGGCCTCGTCCACTTGGGCAGTGGTAGCGAGGAATTGAGGGTTGGCGTTCATTTGGCTCCTTTGCGTTTTTGCGCGGCACGGAGCCAGCAAAGGAGTTTCCACATTCGATTCGACCAAAGCACCACAAACCATGGCGCAAGAAGGTGAATGTCAAGATGGCTGCTTCCCTTCGCTGGCATTATCCAGATCAGGTTCAAGGGTATTTCTCACCCGAGCGACTCGCACTCAGGACCCCTAGCGTTGTTGCGCACGTCAATTCAATGCGCCGGCGGATTATAGCCTTCCTTAGTTACAATTTGCAAACAGGCAGTGAAAGCCCACTTCAGTTTATCGGGGGAGCGTCTGACACGGTCTATTTAATGTGGTACCAGCATCCACGCAGTGCAAATAAAAAGAGCGTCTTGAAAGACGCTCTTGAATCAATAACTCCGCCCTTCATGCGGCATTCATTTTCAATACCGGAAGGCGTGCCGACTACACATGTGCCTGAGTCTGTGGCGGGCCAAGTACCTCAATGACCTCCACCATATTTTGTTTAATTGCTGCCGCCAAATCATGCGTCAAAGTTGGGATGGCATCTTCATGTGGCACCAACAACTTCGCCAAACCGTAGGCACGATTTCGACCATGTGTTTTACCCAGGTACAAAGCCATATCGGCGATTTGTAGCGCACGCTCCCAATCACAAATATCTTCCGGCACATCAGAAAATGGCACTGAAATAAAGCCGGCTGTGACAGTCACTGGAATTGGCAAGTTGCCATGCATGAAGGTATCCTCACCGATGGTGCGCAAGACACGTTCGACCAAATTTGTAATTTGTTCTGGATTAGACTTCGGCGAAAAGATGAGAAACTCTTCACCACCCCAACGCATCACCATATCTTCATCGCGAACCACACTGCGCAAACGAGTAGCCACCTCTTTCAAGACCATATCGCCGACAGAATGTCCCCATGTGTCGTTGATGTGTTTGAAGTGATCGATGTCGAGCAAAATCATGCAATCGGGATTACCGTAAGGTCCTTCGCGTCGTTCATTTTCTACGCGCGCCACACGGGTCGACATCAAAGTAATGAAGGAGCGACGATTATGCAAACCTGTTAATGGGTCGCGCACAGCGTGGAACTCGAGCTGTGTATTCATTTCCCGCAATTGCGCATTTAACTTCTTGCTGCGACGATACAGCATGTAAATGAAACAGCCCGCCAATGCAGCAATGATGGACGCCAGCAACGTCACCATCTGACGCAATCGGTGGTTGCGAATATCGGCATCCTTTAAGGCATTATCTTTGCCCAATAACTCAATCTGTTTCTTACGTTGCTCAGCATTGAATTCTTCCTGCAGTTTTGCACTTTCTTTGGCTTGTTCCGCTTGATACAACTCTTCACTCAAGGCTTGCTTCTCATGCATAAGGACTAAAGCTTCTTTATACATCCCTGCAGATTCGTACATCGCCGCCAACTCGCCGTTGATCGACTCGATCGCTTGCTTGCCCGAGTTTTTACGGAAAAATTCAATGCTCTCATTGACGAGATCCACACCTTGCTTAATCTTGCCCTGATAGGCCAATGCCAATCCCAAATTGACCTGCGCCCCCATCTTGCTGAACTTATCTTCTAAACGCTCGCTAACAGCGATAGAGTCCCGCGCAGCTTGCTCTGCGCGTCGATAATCTTTGAGAATCAAATATTGATCCGCGATATTAAACAAAGCGGCGGCCTCAGCAAATGGCAAACCCTCTTGGCGAGCGATGCCCAGTGCGGTATCGTATTCTTTCAAGGCTTCGTGATTACGCTTTAACTGCGACAACGCTGCACCACGCACGATCAAGATTTCGACATAGGCTTTCGGCATTGTCAGTGCTGACGACACTGCGAGCGCCTCAGTGGTCGCTTCGTACGACTTCTTTGCATCTTTCAAACCCGAGAGATACAAGTTAGAAATTTGCTGCCACGTGTACATCCGAGCTTGGAGCTGGCGGCGAGGTAACTGCTCTATCAAATCGAGCATCAACAAATACTGCTTCAAAGCCCCATCGAACTTCCCTTGCGCGAAGCTCAATTGAGCCCGAGCCCATGCATATCGGTATCGCACCACAGAACTTCTTTTTTCCACCTCAGCCGCAAGTTTGTCGAGGTGCTCGTTAGCCGCATCGAAACCAGACTTTTCGTAGACGTCGAATGCATCAAAGATAGAAATCAATACCAAGGTTTCTTTATCGTTGAGTTGTTGAGCAAGGCTTTTGTATTCGTCATAAAGTGCGTTGGCCTCCTTGACACGACCTGCGTCATACAGCAAACCACTCAAGACCTCAATCAAATTCAGCCGTGCTTGCGCACTCGCGTTGGGCGGAAGATTTTGCTTCAGTTGTTGTAATTGCTTGATTCCCTCTTCGTTGTTTCGATCAGAAAAATCTTGGATCTGATGAATTTTCTGCGCCAAAGCATCATCCGCCGCGTGAACTGGGCCAGGTAAGGCAATCGACAGCAGAAGGAGAAAAATTATTGGGAGAATAAGTTGCAGAATTACCCGAAGACCACTCTCCGATTGCAATAAAAAGAAGTCTTTTTTACCATGATCAGATCGGAGCAAGGTCGAATTTTGTATAACAAACTGTTGACCAAAATCCATCATATGTCATTCACCTTTGACCATGCACTAACACCACCTTAGCCGCCACAGTACCGCTGGCGGCTTTTACGCAGGTAGTTGACTCCTCGATTTTTGTTTTATTTTCTCGACTTATTTGCTCGATTTTTTCGGCTTTTTGTCTCAATTTATTGCCCTACTCGTCTAGGCTCGGCAACGACGATACTGCGCTTCAGACTTATGAGAGCTGCCAAAGTGGGAACGAAAAATGCTGTAAAAGTATTTAGGTTTTCACTCACAAATGTGCGGGCGGTGCGCAGTCGTATCCTAGCATTTTCCACAGAGCATCACGAAGCTTTTTCATCTTGAACGATTTATTTTGTCTGCAAATCTCCACATGAAGTTTTATTTTCTTTGCAAAAGCACCATGAAGCATGGAAAACAACTCTAAAAACACGATAAAAACTGCATCGGCCACTAGGGTAGACCGCTGATGCTCATTTATAATCAAAGGTTTCGCCGCTTCTCTATCGATGCTACGCAAACGAGCATTCGCGAGTCACTTGTATAGACCTCTCATCAAGTAACTCAACGGCCTCGTATCAAGCTTGATAGAAGCTGCAACACCAATCTCAACTTTTAGTGAATCGAAGCACACCATGGAATTAGCAAAATCGTTTGAGCCCGCCACCATCGAATCGTTTTGGCGCACAGAATGGGAACAACGTGGTTACTTTACGGCGACCACCGATGAATCCAAACCATCATTCAGTATTCAGCTGCCACCACCAAACGTCACTGGCACCTTGCACATGGGTCATGCGTTTAACCAAACCATTATGGATGGCTTAACCCGCTACTATCGTATGCGCGGCCATAACACGGCATGGATTCCTGGTACCGATCACGCTGGTATCGCGACACAGATCGTGGTGGAACGTCAGCTCGATGCGCAGAAAATTTCGCGCCATGATTTGGGCCGTGAAAAGTTCCTAGAAAAAG